>JBAVZX010000117.1:0-11503 GCA_049589015.1 Phormidium sp.
GTGGTAAGACGCAAGGCTGGTAAAGCTGGTAAGGCAGGGAAGAAATGAAGCTGACACGCAGAGAATCAAAGGAGAATCGTCATCGCCGGATTCGCCGCAAGGTTTTTGGGACACCGGAACGACCCCGATTGGCAGTATTTCGTTCCCACGAGCATATCTATGCTCAGGTAATCGACGATACACAACATCAGACCCTGGTTGCTGCTTCTACAGTAGAACCATCCTTAAGAGAAAGCTTGGATTCTAAATCTACTTGTGCAGCTTCCACCGAAGTAGGTAAATTAATCGCCCAGCGCTCTCTGGAAAAAGGCATTCAAAAAGTAGTCTTTGACCGGGGTGGTAATCTTTATCACGGTCGGATTAAAGCACTAGCTGAAGCAGCGCGTGAGGCTGGATTAGATTTTTAATTGTCATTGGTCATCAGTCATTGGTCATTGGACAAAGGAACAGCGATTCCAAAAGAACTGAAGAATCAGCAAGATTTCTAGAAATGACTTTTGACAAATGACTTTTGACATCAGACCTTTGACAAATAATCAAGGAAAAAAGTTATGGCAGAGAAAGGTCGCGGTAAAAAAAGCAGCCGCACTAAGGAAAAAGAAACTACCTGGCAAGAACGGGTAATTCAAATCCGTAGGGTCAGCAAGGTAGTTAAGGGTGGGAAAAAACTTAGCTTCCGTGCGATCGTAGTCGTAGGCAACGAACGCGGTCAAGTCGGAGTCGGAGTTGGCAAAGCCAGTGACGTAATCGGCGCAGTCAGAAAAGGCGTAGCTGACGGGAAAAAACACCTGGTAGATATTCCCCTCACCAAATCTAACTCCATTCCTCACCCCGTTAAAGGAAAAGGCGGCGGAGCCAAAGTTCTCATGCGTCCAGCAGCCCCAGGTACAGGTGTAATCGCAGGTGGCGCAGTCCGTACAGTATTGGAATTAGCCGGAGTCCGCAACATTCTAGCTAAACAACTCGGCTCTAGCAACCCGCTGAATAACGCCAGAGCTACCGTTAACGCCCTAGAAACCCTGAGAACTTTCACAGAAGTAGCTGAAGACCGGGGAATTCCACTAGAAAATATTTTCGGATAGTCATTGGTCATCGGTCATCGGTCATTGGGAATCAACAAACAGAGACTCAAGTATTAGGGAACAATTAAGTGAGATTTCCACAAATGACAAATGACAAATCACAAATGACAAATGACTAAAGAACTAAGGAAAAAAGACTATGAGACTCAATGATGCTCTGCCTAAAGAAGGCTCAAAAAAACGCCGCCGCCGTCTAGGTCGGGGTGTTTCTGCTGGACAAGGTGCTAGCGCTGGTAAGGGGATGCGCGGTCAAAAGGCTCGTTCTGGTGGCAGCACTAGACCCGGATTTGAAGGTGGACAACAACCCTTGTATCGCCGTTTACCTAAGTTAAAACACTTTACGGTAATTAATCCTCGCCAGTACACTACGATCAATGTAAGTAAACTGGCATCTCTCCCAGCCAATACCGAAGTAACCCTGGACTCGCTCATGTCAGCTGGCATCGTCACAGCTAACAATGGGCCACTGAAACTCTTGGGAGATGGAGAGTTAAGCGTATCTCTGCGAGTCAAAGCCGCAGCTTTTACAGCGGGAGCCCGCAGCAAAATTGAAGCCGCAGGTGGCACTTGTGAGGTCGAAGAGAAAACCAGAGGTTAACCTAAAACAGCCATTGCCAGCGAACGCCAAGAGGTAAACCTGAAATTATGATCAGTCGAGAAAAAGCTCCCACGGCTCAGGAGACATTCGCCCAGATGGCCCAAGCAGCTGGACTGCGCGGTAGGCTGCTCGTCACCATCGGGCTGTTAATTTTGGTAAGATTGGGCGTTTTTTTACCAGTACCAGGAATTAATCGGGAAGCATTTAGGGCACAGGTGCAAAACAGCCCCTTAGTTGGCTTGTTGGATTTGTTCTCTGGCGGCGGAATTGTTGCCTTGGGTATTTTTGCCTTGGGTATTCTGCCTTTTATTAATGCTTCGATTATCATGCAGCTACTGACTGCAGCCCTTCCTTCTTTGGAAAATCTCCAGAAAAATGAAGGAGAGGCAGGTCGCCGGAAAATTTCCCAGTGGACACGCTATGTAGCTCTGGTCTGGGCTGTAATTCAAAGTATCGGCATTTCTATTTGGGTTAGCCCTTTTGCAGAAGTTGCCAATCCCGGAATTTGGTTTTATGCCAAAACTGTCATCGCTCTTACCGCAGGCTCAATGTTTGTGATGTGGGTCTCGGAACTGATTACAGAGCGTGGTCTTGGGAATGGGGCTTCTCTGCTGATTTTTCTAAATATTGTTGCAGTTGTACCAAAGTCTTTTGCCGCTACTATTGATTTGGCTCAGACTGGTGGTAGAGAAATTGTCGGTAAGGTAATCATTCTCTTAGTTGTATTCTTGGTGATGATCGTCGGGATTGTTTTTGTCCAAGAAGGTAGTCGCCGGATTCCAATTATTTCTGCACGTCGTCAAGTAGGACGCAAGCTGTATTTAGAAAAAAGCAGTTACTTGCCTTTGCGTTTGAATCAAGGCGGGGTAATGCCGATTATCTTTGCCTCTGCTGTCCTGTTTTTACCTGCTTCTTTGGCAAATTTTGTCCAAAATGAAACTTTAAATAGAATAGCAGCCACTTATCTGAATCCTGGTAGTCCAGTTTATGTGATTACTTATTTGGTTTTGATTCTTTTCTTTAGCTATTTCTACGCTTCGTTGATTGTCAACCCAGTAGATTTGGCCCAAAATCTCAAGAAAATGGGTTCTAGTATTCCCGGAATTCGCCCCGGTAAAGCTACTAGCGAATATGTGGAAAGAGTTCTCAATCGCTTGACTTTCTTGGGTGCGGTTTTCTTGGGTGTGGTGGCAATTATACCTACAGCTGTGGAAAGTGCTACTGTGGGAACTTTTAGGGGATTGGGGGCTACCTCTCTGTTGATTCTGGTTGGTGTGGCTATTGATACCTCGAAACAAATCCAGACTTACGTGATTTCTCAGCGATATGAAGGAATGGTGAAAGAGTAGTGATTGTGAAGCGATTCATTTTTCTGGGACCACCAGGCGCAGGTAAAGGAACTCAAGCACAAAAGCTGTCTGCGTTATGTAATATTCCCCATATTTCCACAGGGGAAATTTTACGCAATGAGGTGGTTCAAGGTACTCCTTTGGGTGTCCAAGCGAAGTCATATCAGGAAAAGGGCGAACTTGTCCCAGATAAGTTGATTGATGATATGGTACGCCTAAAGTTGTCTGAGCCTGATACCCAGTCAGGTTGGATTTTAGACGGTTTTCCGCGAACTGTGATTCAAGCTAAGTTTTTCGATGAACTGCTGGAGAAAATACACCAAAAGTGTGATTTCGTGATTGATCTTGAAGTCCCAGATGAAGTCATAGTTACGCGGTTGTTGGCACGCGGTAGACAAGATGATACTGAAGAAATTCTTCGCCGTCGTTTAGAGGTTTATCGCGAACAAACTGCTCCTTTGATTGATTACTATAGGGAGCGTGAGATCCTGGTATCTATTGAAGGCAATCATTCGATGGAAGATGTTACAGAAGAGTTGAAAAAAGCTATCCATTTGAGTTGCTAAAAGCCAAAGCCATGATTTTTCCCTGATAAATTGAATGGGTTCTCAACCAACCCATTCAAAAATCTCTCCCTGGCACTCTCAGGTCAGGATTGACCAGGAAATTTGATAAGTTATGTTAAAATGTGCTAGGGTTCTGACCTCTATCGCTGGGAATAATAATCTGGCAACAGTTTCAATCATAATAAATTGTCGAGTTGAGGAAAAAAACAATTGTCTAAACAAGACTTAATTGAGATGGAAGGAACCGTAACTGAATCATTACCTAATGCCATGTTCAGAGTAGACCTGGATAATGGGTTTAATGTTTTAGCCCATATTTCTGGGAAGATTCGCCGTAATTACATCAAAATCTTACCAGGCGATCGCGTCAAAGTAGAGCTAACTCCCTACGACTTAACAAAAGGTCGGATTACATATCGCTTACGGAAAAAGTAAGAATAGATTGATTTAGTCGCTCTCTAGCAATTAGTTAACTCTAATTAGACGTTAATTGACTGACAAATAAAATAGGAAATGATATAATATTTAGTTTGTAGTCCAGCCAAAAAAAGGCATGAAAGTACGAGCATCAGTTCGCAAAATCTGTGAAAAATGCCGCGTTATCCGTAGACGCGGTAGAGTTATGGTGATCTGCTCCAACCCAAAGCACAAACAACGCCAAGGTTAATTAAAGCAGACTCTATTTAAGAACATTTTAGTTCTGGAAAACTTTTGTAGCAACCATTTAAAGATTAGGGGGAAGCAAGCGTGGCTAGGATTGCCGGGGTAGACCTTCCGCGTGATAAGCGCGTAGAAATCGGTCTGACCTACATCTATGGAATTGGATTAACTAGGTCTAAAGAAATTCTCGCCGAGACCAAAATTAATCCTGACACTCGTGTTAAAGACCTTAGTGATGCTGAAGTCGCAGCACTGCGAGCCTCAGTAGAAAGTAACTATCAAGTGGAAGGAGATCTCAGGCGCTGGGAAGCAATGAACATTAAGCGCCTGATTGATATTGCTAGTTATCGCGGTCGTCGTCATCGCAGCGGTTTGCCAGTCCGGGGACAAAGAACTCGTACCAACGCTCGGACTCGTCGCGGTAGACGTTTAACTGTGGCTGGTAAGAAGAAAGCACCAGCTAAGAAGTAAGGCTATGGGTAGTAACCCTGCATTTGAATCCCAGAATATTACAACCAAGAAGTTAAGTTAAAACCCAGCGATAGAGCGATATGGCGCGACAAACAACGAGAAAACCAGGTACGAAAAAGCAAAAGCGCAACGTACCCAATGGTATAGCTTACATTCAGTCAACTTTTAACAACACCATCGTCACCATTAGCGATCAGAATGGCGATGTGATCTCCTGGGCTTCAGCAGGTTCCAGTGGATTTAAGGGTGCGAAAAAAGGTACTCCCTTTGCGGCTCAAACAGCTGCCGAAGGCGCGGCGCGGCGGGCGATCGATCAGGGGATGCGGCAAATCGAAGTCATGGTGAGCGGCCCTGGTGCAGGTCGAGAAACTGCAATTAGAGCGCTTCAGGGCGCTGGATTAGAAATTACGCTGATTCGAGATATTACTCCCATTCCTCACAACGGCTGTCGCCCACCCAAACGTCGTCGTGTGTAAACAGGGATGACGTTTTTGGATTACCTCTCGCCTGTGTTCAAGTCATCAGACTATTTTCAAAGCCTGTGTGTAGGGGAATGCGGGTGTTCTCACCATTAACAAGTGTGAGTATTTGGGGATAAGCATCTGGACATTCAGCGCAAAAATAATCAGGGGAGGCAGCAATAGTGGCCTTCCAAAGGATCTAGGAAGAACGGGGGAGACGAAGTGGCGCAGTTTCACATTGAATGTGTCGAGTCTAACATTGAGAAAAATCGGGGTCAATACAGCAAATTTGTCCTAGAGCCACTGGAAAGAGGTCAAGGAACCACTGTTGGCAACGCATTAAGGCGAGTACTACTGTCCAATTTACCAGGAACAGCCGTTACCGCCGTTCGGATCGCCGGAGTTAATCACGAGTTTGCCACAATTCCAGGAGTGCGGGAAGACGTGCTGGAGATTCTATTAAACATGAAGGAAATAGTCTTCAAAAGTCATATCCCAGGGCCGCAAATAGGCCGACTAGTGGCAACAGGTCCCGGAACAGTGATTGCATCCCAATTTGACTTGCCTTCGGAAGTGGAGGTAGTAGACCCCAGTCAATACGTCGCAACACTGGCACCAGGAGCCAAATTAGAAATCGAATTTCGGATGGAAACCGGAAAGGGTTATCGATCGGTAGAACGGGGACATGATGAATCCGCCGCTTTGGATTTTCTCCAAATAGACGCAGTATTTATGCCAGTCCGTAAGGTGAACTACAGCGTCGAAGAAGTTCGTGCTGATGGTTCTCAGGAAAAAGACCGACTACTGATGGAAATTTGGACTAATGGTAGCATTAGTCCTCAAGAAGCCCTTTCCCAAGCCGCAAATCTTTTAGTGGACTTGTTTGAACCACTAACTGATATTACTACCCATGCGATCGGGCCTGAACCATCAGATGAACAAGACCCAACCAGCCAAATTCCCATCGAAGAATTACACCTCTCGGTGCGGGCTTATAACTGTTTAAAACGGGCACAAATTAATTCAGTTGCAGACCTACTGGATTACACCCAGGAAGATTTACTGGAAATCAAAAACTTTGGTCAAAACTCTGCCGAAGAAGTGATCGAAGCCTTACAAAAACGCTTAGGAATCACCTTGCCAAAAGAAAAATCTGCCAAACCCAACGCTTAACCCTTCTGAAAAGGGAAAAGGTTAAAGGTTAAAGGGAAAATCAGTTTTGCTCCTTTCCCCCTTACCCATTCCCCTTTCCCCAGAAAAAAATACTTGGGTTCTGCTCAGTTCAAGATACATAAGGATAAAGTTATGCGTCACGGTCGTCGTATCCCCCTACTAAGTAAGCCAGCTGACCAGCGAAAAGCGCTGTTAAGAGCGCTGACAACACAATTGTTACGTCATGGTCGGATTGAAACTACCCTTACTAGAGCCAAAGCCGTCCGTTCGGAAGCCGATCGGATCATCACCTTAGCAAAAGATGGCTCCTTATCTGCCCGTCGCCAAGCAATGGGCTACCTTTACGATAAACAACTGGTTCACGCCTTGTTTGAACAAGTCGGAGAACGCTACAGTAATCGTCAAGGTGGCTATACTCGCGTCCTGCGGACTGTAAACCGTCGCGGCGACAATGCAGAAATGGCAATTATTGAGCTAGTGTGAGCCGATTTTGGATTCTTGAGATTTTAGATTGACTATGACTAATCCAAAATCGGAAAGGAACGCGATCGTGTTCCGCAACGCTTACGAAAATCTAAAATCATCACGGCGAGTTGCCTTGGTGATTCAATACCTGGGCACTCATTTTCACGGTTGGCAAAGACAAGTAGGACACCGCACGGTACAAGAAGAGATTGAAAAAGTACTAGCTGCGGTTTTGAATCGACCAGTCACCCTTCACGGTGCGGGAAGAACTGATGCAGGTGTCCATGCAGCGGCTCAAGTAGCTCACTTTGAAGCTACAGGTTCTATTCCTCCTGAAAAATGGGCAAAGGTTCTCAATAGTCACCTGCCTCAAGATATATTAGTCCTGGCTTCAGCCCAGGTAAATTCTAGATGGCACGCTCGCTTCTCAGCTAGTTGGCGACGTTATCGGTACAGCATATATACAGACCGCAAACCAAACTTGTTTGTGCGACCCTTTGCTTGGCATTATTATTATGCGCCACTAGACACAACTCAGATGCAAGCCGCCCTTGAGCCAATGATGGGAAAGCATGATTTGACAGCTTTCCATCGTTCCAACTCCGGTCGGGCTCACTCCTGGGTAGAAGTTCAGGCCGCAAAATGCGATCGCGAAGGCTCATTCATCCATATAGAAATTCAGGCTAATGGCTTTTTGTATGGCATGGTGCGGCTAGTGGTGGGATTATTGGTACAGGTGGGTAAAGGTGAGCGATCGCCAGCAGAATTTACCCAACTTTGGGTCAACCAACGTCGCGACGAAGTGAAATACTCAGCACCCGCTAATGGACTGTGTTTGCTGCGCGTTGGCTATCCCGAATTTCCCTTTCCCCCAGAAGTTTGGCTTGATAACCAACCTAAATTTATGTTCTGGCAGCCATCATCCCAATTTTAGATTTTCATTTTGGATTTTCGATTTGTGAATGTTTTAATCTCAAACTAGATTAATCAATCTAAAATCCCAAATCTTAAAATCTAAAATCTAAAATCTAAAATCTAAAATCTAAAATTTCTTGACCAATCATAAACAGATGAACAAAACCTACTTACCTCCACAAAATGCCATAGACCGTCCGTGGTATCTGATCGATGCGGCTGACCAACGTCTGGGAAGATTAGCCACCGAAATTGCCATGATTCTCAGAGGCAAAAATCTCCCTGAATATACACCTCATCTAGATACAGGTGGCTTCGTAATTGTAGTCAACGCCGAAAAAGTCCAAGTTACAGGCAAAAAACGCAGCCAAAAAACTTACCATCGCCACTCTGGTAGACCTGGTGGGATGAAGACTGAATCTTTCGCTCAACTACAACAACGTATTCCTGAAAGAATTATCGAACAAGCGGTACGGGGAATGCTACCGAAAAACTCTTTAGGCAGAAGCTTGTTTACCAAGCTAAAAGTTTATAAAGGCCCTGACCATCCCCACCAAGCACAAAAACCCCAAGAAGTTAAAGTTAATACCATTCCCGGAGGCAAAGAATAATGCAAGCAATAGAACAAAGCGATCGCCCCATCACCACCGATCGCGTTATGTACTGGGGCACAGGTCGGCGGAAATCTGCGATCGCCAGAGTCCGTCTAGTACCTGGTAGTGGTCAAATGACCATCAACGGCAAAGCAGGAGACTTATATCTCCAATTCAATCCCGCTTTCCTGATTGTTGCCAAAGCACCCTTAGAAACCTTGGGCCTAGAAAACGATTACGATGTCATCGTTAAAGCTGAAGGTGGCGGAGTCGCAGGACAAGCTGATGCGATCCGTTTAGGCGTAGCTAGAGCCCTGTGTCAACTAGACCCAGATAACCGTAAACCCTTAAAAACTGAAGGGTATCTCACCCGTGACCCCAGAGCTAAAGAACGGAAGAAATACGGCTTACACAAAGCTCGCAAAGCACCTCAGTACTCCAAACGTTAAAATGGTTATAGGTCATTGGTCATTCGTCATTGGTGCAGAAATAAACAAATGACAAATGACAAATGACAAATAACAAAAACCCTGTGAACACAAGATCTTGAGGAACAAGCAAAATGGCAAAACCTGATATTCACCCTACTTGGTATCCCGAAGCTAAAGTTTACTGTAACGGTCAAGTAGTCATGACCGTTGGTTCTACCAAACCAGAACTCCACGTTGATGTTTGGTCAGGGAACCATCCTTACTACACTGGTACACAAAAGATTATTGACACCGAAGGACGGGTTGAACGCTTCCTGCGTAAATATGGAATGTTGGAAGGCGACCAAGGACAAACAGAAACAGGCGGCAAAAAGAAAAAGTAGCGGGATAGTCATATTGTCGGTAGTCCGTTGTTTGTAGCCTTCTCTACTAACAACCTACCTTTAAAGTTTTAATTCGCTAACAACTGACAACAACTGGCAACTGACTATGGCTGAAACATACCTGCTCGATAAACTTAACTCTGTTGAACAAACTTTCAACGAACTAAACCGACGACTCGCAGATCCCGATGTAGCCAGCGATCCTAGAGAATATCAAAAAGTGGCGAAAGCACGTTCTTCCTTGGAAGAAGTGGTTAACACTTATGAGATGTGGAAAACTGCTCAAGAAGAGTTAGTCGGTGCTAAACAAGTTCTTAAAGAAGCCAATGGCGATGCAGAATTACAAGAAATCGCCGCTTTGGAAGTAAAAGAACTAGAAGAGAAAATAGAACAACTAGAAACAAGGTTAACGATCCTGCTTCTCCCCCGCGATCCTAACGATGACAAAAACATTATGTTAGAAATTCGGGCGGGAACTGGTGGCGATGAAGCTAGTATTTGGGCTGGTGACTTGTTGCGGATGTATTCGCGCTACGCGGAAGGTCAAGGCTGGCAAGTTAAAATGCTCAGTGAGTCCTTGGCAGAAATGGGCGGTTTTAAAGAAACTGTTTTAGAAATTCAGGGCGATCAAGTTTACAGCAAGCTGAAATTTGAAGCTGGAGTTCACCGCGTCCAAAGAGTACCTGTCACTGAAGCTGGTGGGAGAGTTCATACTTCTACGGCTACCGTTGCAGTAATGCCAGAAGTTGATGATGTGGAAATCCATATTGACCCGAAAGAGATTGAACTTTCTACAGCGAGGTCTGGTGGTGCTGGTGGACAAAACGTGAACAAGGTAGAAACTGCTGTTGATTTGTTCCACAAACCTACAGGAATTCGGATTTTCTGTACTCAAGAACGCAGCCAGCTGCAAAATAAAGAACGGGCGATGCAAATCTTGCGGGCTCGGCTTTATGAAATGGAACTGCGGAAACAGCAAGAGGAAGTATCTTCGATGCGCTTAAAGCAAGTCGGTACTGGTTCTCGATCGGAAAAGATTCGCACCTACAATTACAAAGATAATCGGGTGACAGATCATCGCCTGAACCACAACTTTTCTCTTAACAGTTTTCTGGAAGGTGATATCGAAGACGCAATTCAAGCTTGTATTTCTCAAGATCAGCAGCAACGTTTAGCAGAATTAACTGCTACTAGTTCATAAGGGAATATTAATAGACATTAATGCGGGAGGGTTTTCAACTCTTCCGCATTTGCATTAGTGAAATTTTTATTTTAGATTTTTATGCTTAATGATGGTGTTAACTAAGTAGGCATCAACTTAATTGTGTGAGGATACGAGCAAAAAAAGTATCATGTTGCGGAACAAATAACTTGACGCATTTTTTGCATATTAGCTGGTAAATCTAAGAGCATGGCTTGTTGAATAAAGAGTGAAGGTACCGGAATGGTAGGGGTTGCTTGTACGGCGTATGTAAGTAAAGTTCCATTATTATTCCAATCCTGTAATTTTAAATCGGCAGTAAAGTCATTAAAACTACCTTTTTCCATGCGGAATTGAATTTGCTGCTGTACTACCTCAATCACCTTTAGATAGATTTCCACTTCAGCAGAGAACATCAAAAAAGCTTTTCGGGCAATTTGATAGAGACGCTTGCTTTTACCAGTGAGAGTATCTCCTCTATTGATGACTTCGCTACGGATTAAGTCGGGGAAGTAATGTACCCAACGGGGATAATCAGTTAATTGTTGCCAAGCGTGCGATCGCTGGCAAGGTAAGTACATGGAAGCTGTACAAGCACCACCCCAAGCCGAGTGAGTTCTAGTTTCTAACAAAACTTCCCCAGAGAGTAACGCCTTCTGTTGTTGTTGATTCCACACCACGTCTTTTGCTCTCACAATAGGTTCAGATATACAAAGTGTAGTCATTATCGCTTAGTCAAGTTATTACTAATAGGGAATACAGTCCAGGGCTAGAAGTTCCTTAAAAAATTTAGGTGTTCTTCCTACCTATTTATTAAAGTACCCATATCAGTTAAAGAAACTGCAAAGTTACAATAAAGATTTGCAAAATTTTTCGGGATTAGGCCAATGAGATGGGCAAATTACGCAATTTATCCCCTAATTCGGTGGTTTAAGCCCAAATATTTCTCTGGGAAAACTTGGGTAACACAAAGAATTTTTTCTATGTATTTTCCGTGAATTCTAAGACTAGCAAGCAAACCGAAGTATAAACCCAGGTGTCAAATCGGCATGGCATAATTAAAGACGAATTTGGGAAAACAAGATTGTGGCTAGAACACCAAATCCTGGAAATTGGAGATTTATCTCGATTTTTAGCTTAATTCTCGGCATTACC
>JBAVZX010000118.1:0-4928 GCA_049589015.1 Phormidium sp.
ACGGTCTTTGACAACCGTAGCGAGAGTTAGACTTTGGGTTCTTCCCAAATCCCCTCTGTCCGCAGAATCTCAGTGTCTTTAGACCTGAGAGTGTCAATTAACTATTCTCCTATTTGCCTAGAGTTAATCAACAAAACCAAGTGTCCTTGACACTCTCACCGTCAAGCTACGCTGTGACGGGAGATTATTGGTTCGCAGTACTTTGGCGATTGCTTTGGTAGGTAGTTTGGCACTTTACCAGCAAACGGCCTTGACTGAGAGCATAGTCCTAAAGCAGAGACGCTGGCGAGCCGCTGCTACTAATAATCCCATTGCTGGCAGAAATCTGCACTGTGAAAATAAAATTATCATCAGCAGACCTGATGGTATGGATAGAGAAGAGCCGGGAGAAAAAATGTGTCATTGTTGGCAAAAATTTTTTAGAAACAATAAAATTTAATAGTTTCCAGTGCTTATGTTACACCTAGCGTGGAATTGAGCGCTGATTGTTGATGTTACTTTGTTTTTCTTGGCTGAGAAGATTCTGTTCCAGGCTGGTTTGATCTGCAATTAAACTCTCAAGGACAAGGAAATCAAAATTATTTTGCGAATCAGGCAAGCAGACAAGGAATTGACTGTCTAGAATGATCGTAATATTCAGCAGTCTCCCATCGGAAAAAATACAATCTCATCGTCATTGATGCTGATAACGATGAGCCACATTAGTCCTGATTGAACTAAGACTGGCTGGCTGTTCTCATGATAAAGAGACAAGGTTTGTGTTCAGTGGTATGCAATTAAAGCAAAAATAAATGGAGTGTTCAGCGGGTTATGCAAATGAAATTTGACGATATTTACCAGTTTTTCGATAATCCCCCCCCGATATATCTGACAAAGGAGTTAGCTGTTTGTTATGTCCTTTCTGTCTTAGCACGGGGAGAATCCTACGGAACAGAACTAATTCAGTTAATTGAGACGGAATATCCGGCTTATCGTCTCTCAGATACAGTCCTCTACAGTGCTTTAAAGTTTCTGGAAGAGGAACAGGCGATTAGTGGTTACTGGAAAAAGGTAGAAGGGCGAGGTCGTCCCAGGAGGATGTACCGCATTAAACCGGATTGGCGACAACAGGCGCAAAATTTAGCGCGTCTGTGGCATGATTATGCGACCAAAAATCACCTTCCGAGTGAATCTTTAGCTAATGATCGGGAACCTGTGAAGGAGGTTTCGGAGAGGACGTAAATTTATCTAAGTGGAGCGATTTGTCCCCAGACAGTTAGGGCAACCCGAAAGGGCAGTTGTTAGCTCAAGAATCTCCGATCACAGCGTAGCTTGACGGTGAGAGTGTCAAGTAAAGTAAAAGATACTTCTCTGAATTGAGTTTCCCGCATGAGTACGACGATTCTGGCTTCAACTTTCTTGCTGACGGTATTGTTAGCGATCGGGCTATTCTTCTTTATCAGGGCTTCTGTGAAGGATAGAACGGAGGTAATTCAGTTGATGTCAAAAGAGCCAATTGATTCCCTTCTAGCTCAATTGCAGCAGTATTTTACGCAGAGATCTTATAGGGTTGTCGCTTTAGATGCAGATCAAAACCAAGTAATTTTTGCCGGGTTCGTCCGTCCAAGTTGGTTTTTAGCAGTTTTTTTGACCTTTTTGGCGGCGTTAGGAATTCTTTGCTTGGTTTTGGTTTTGACCTTTTTGTTTCCCCAAATAGGTTTGGTGTTTTCGGGTTTGGAACTGTTGTCACCTATGGCAGGTATCTTCTATTGGCAAAAAGCTGGTCGTCAAGAGCAGGTTTCGCTGAAGTTGGAGAGTGCAGTGACAGAAAGTACCGAAGAAACACAGAATTTGATTACGGTGACTGGACATCGAGATGAATTATCGGTTTTACGCGAAAGTTTGGGCTGGCAGCAGGTTTCGTGAATGCCCAGAAGCCTTAAGTTGATTTTTTGACGAAAATAATAGGATACAAGCCCTGTCCTTCAGGACGGGGCTTGTATCCTATTATTTTCGGTCAATTGTATAACCGCTCAACTAAACCTACTCAAACCTACTCAAAGGCTGAAAGTTCAGTCATTCGTAGTGGGTAAGATTGAGCAGAATTAGCTAAATTTTTGGCAACTGTATTTACCCCCATTCAAACCAAGGTTTGAATGGGGTTGATTTAATATTTTTACCTAGCTGATCCGTGACTATTCTGTGCTGCTGGCTACTAAGAGTCGCTAACTTTTATATAGGCAGTTGCGACTGTGCTATCCTGATGCCAGTTTTGTCTAAATGAGCCATGAGGTTGCCACGAAAATCCCAATGAGTTTTGTGTTTCCATCTCCCCTTGAAATCTCAATCTCTGCCTTTGGGTATGGGGTACGGGGCTGTTCTGTGGGTCTGTTAAAACCGCTATTAGCCTTTCTGATCAACTCCATACCCTGACACCCTATTACCATTCAGTTAATTCTGGTTTAGCAAGGGGTGAATAGCAGAATTGAGAGGAAAATTTTGGCTATTTCCCACCATTTTTCACTTTATCTCTTCAGACTGACGCTGTAGCGAGTTGGGGTTTTTCGCTTGGGTGTTCTAATTCTCTCAAGCTAGGGAACAGGAAATGGTTTTCTTCCACGTACTGCGCCCCAAATAAACCCTTTTCTGCCCAGAAGTACCGATCTGTAGTATGCTCGTTACGTTTCACTAGCAGCAGTGCAGGTGGTAAAATTCCTTCGGCTTGAATAAATTTTCGTGCCGCCGTCACAGGTTTTTCTTGCCCACTTTCGATGCTATATTGAGGAACGTGCTCAAGAATCCTCCGGCCTTCTTGGCGACGACGACTTTTCCGCTTCCGTCTCCTTGCCAAGCTATTTACCTCCTCTTTCAGGTATTAACTGTAATGATATTTACAAAACCGTCGAAAGTATATCGGCTTGAGTAAAAAAAATCAAGTTTTATTAACTTATTGATACAAAAGTGGCAACTACCACCGTGCATAATGGAAAGTTTTGGTGAACTGAAGCAAACTATTATTGATTTTATAGGCTGAACCACTATGTTGATGCCTGCCAGTTCAGAATTCGTAACTCTTTGTCAAGCGCAGGTTGATTTGTTGACGCAATCTTTGGGCGCGGCGTTGAGTGTGGTGTATGTGACGGAGGAACTGGTGGAGGAGAAGGAGGCTAAGTTAATTCCGATCGTGGCTTACCCGGAACCTGCGGTAAGGTGGCAGGAAAAGCGATCGCTGAGTTTGTTACCGGATGAATTGCAAGGAATGAATGCTAAGCGGCGCTTACCGTCGGCGGTGGGTGAGGATGGGTTGATTTTGGGTGAGTGGGCGCGGGATCAGGGGAAGTTTTCTCAGGGGGAGGGGAAGGGTAATTTTCTGCTGCAACAAAGACAAATTGTTTTCCCTCTGATACATGAGGAGGTGGTGATGGGTTTGTTGGTGACTAGTCGGGGGGATAGGGCGTGGAATGAGCAAGAACGGAGCCAAATTGAGGAGATTGCTGAGACGATCGCGATCGCTTGTATTTTAGACCAACGTTCGCAATGGTTGGAGCAAAGATTTAGCGAACAACAACGTTTGCAAGCGCAACAAAATGATTTGTTACATAATCTTTTACACCAATTAAGAAATCCTTTGACGGCTTTAAGAACTTTTGGTAAGTTGCTGGTGAAAAGGTTGGGTTTGGATGAGAAAAATCGGGAGTTTGCGAATAATATTTTACGGGAGAGCGATCGGATTCAAGATTTGTTGCAACAGTTCGATCGGGTGATTGATTTAACTGATGATTTGAATGAGCCGCAAGAGGATAGATTTTTGGGTGATTTGTTGACGATTTCTCCGATTGAGTCGAAGGTGGAAACAGAGAAGGGGAAGAATTTTAAGCAGCCTTTGCTGTTGTTACCGGAGTCGGGGTTGATGGAAATTGGGAGTTTGTCAGATTGTTCTTTGGTTAAGGTTTTGGATTCGGTTTTGGCTGCGGCTTTTGCGATCGCGCAAGAGCGAAACTTAACTTTTAAAGCGGAAATTCCTGATGGTTTACCAACTATCAAATGTAATAGTAAGGCTTTAACGGAAGTTTTAAGTAATATTGTAGATAATGCTTTGAAATATACGCCTTCGGGAGGCAAAGTTTTTATAGAAATTAAGCAGAAAGATACGACTGATGATAAGTTTTTGGGTGTGGCGGTGAGTGATAATGGCCCAGGTATTCCTGAACAAGATTTAGAGGGTTTGTTTACTAGGGGTTTTCGGGGCGTGCAAGCAAAAACGGAGATTCCGGGGACTGGTTTGGGTTTGGCGATCGCACAGGAATTAGTCCAACAAATGCAGGGTAAAATTGAGGTTTTTAGTCCGGCTAAACATCCTGAAATTAAAACTAAAGGAACTACTTTTATTGTCTGGTTGCGAGAGTTTAGCGAATAGCAGGTTCGTTGTGAACACTTCAGTGTTCCGATCTCAGAGAACACTGAAGTGTTCACAACAGACAAGTTTAATGTGTTATTTTAGGACTAAATCAGAGTTTAAGGTTAAGGTGAAATCACTGTTGGGAAATATTGTAATTATTGTGACTTTTTCTTGATTGCGGAATGCGCCAATTAATTCAGCAGAAGAACCGAAACCAGAGTTTAATAATACTTGTTGAGAAGCAACAATTGGGTTTCCTGACATAGCTGCAAAAGCGGCGGCGGCTGCTGTACCTAAAGCGGAATTTTTGATGATTCTGTCAACTTTTTGATTTTTAGAAATTTCGGAAGTTCTCTCAACAATTCTGGAACTAGCGCTAATTTCAATTCTTTGACCATCCGATAAAACTAACTCTTTGGCAACAAATTGAGCAGTTTGTTGGTCTTGCATTGTCACTAGTTCGCCAACAATTTGACTACCCGCCGGAATTAAGGAACTGGCATTAAAAGAAGAGACATTTTTCGCTAAATTCAAAGTTAAAGGAATTGGC
>JBAVZX010000119.1:0-5301 GCA_049589015.1 Phormidium sp.
GATATAAGTATTCCGAATCAGCGGGAGTAAAGCATATAAAGTAAGGGCGACAATGGCGGGAGTTGTGCCAATTCCTCCCAGAAATGGTACAGAAATTAGAAAGCCAAAGATGGCTAAACTGGGAATAGTTTGAACCACGTTGGCAAAACCGAGAATTGGTTGGGTAAGTTTCGGTTGGCGAGTGATCAGGATACCTAAAGGAATGCCGATCGCGATCGCTATTGTCATGGCGATCGCTACTAAAATCAAATGTTCCCCCATGCGGAGCAGAATTTCTGGAGCGTATTCAGTAAAAAACATTTTTATCTCCTGACGATTTGTTTATAATTAATTAACTATACCCATTTTTGAACTATCTGGTAATTATATCTGCTAGGCTGTGCGATCGCCCAATAACCCAACCTCATTAAATCAGGAAATTATTCACCATGAGACCCAATCCAATCCCACCAAAACCCGGTCAAGAATCAGTTTGGGATTACCCTCGTCCCGCAATCTTAGAAGATACCAATAAACATCTGAAAGTAATTTGTAATGGCATTATTTTAGCCGAAACCAGCAAAGGCAAAAGAGTCCTAGAAACCAGTCATCCTCCTACCTACTACTTCCCTCCAGAAGATATTAAACTAGAACACTTGATTGCCACATCTACAAAAGGTTTGTGTGAATGGAAAGGGTACTGGAAATATTACGATGTTAGCATTGGTGATAAGTATATAAGTCATGCTGTTTGGCGAGTTTTTCAGCCTACCCCTGATTTTGAGTCAATTCAAGAATACTATGGATTTAATGCTAATTTAATGGATGCTTGCTACGTCAATGATGAGTTAGTAACACCCCAAGCAGGTGATTTTTATGGCGGATGGATTACTGCTGATATTGTTGGGCCTTTTAAAGGTGGCCCCGGTACATGGGGTTGGTAATTTCCAGATCCCCTGAATAGATCCCCGACTTCTTCAAGAAGTCGGGGATCTATTTGGATCTAATTGCTTTGGTGTGCTGCAAAACAGAAATCGATCGCTAGTTGTGATAATCTTAAACCAACTTTGTAAACTCTTCTATTTCAATAGATATGTAGTTTGCATTTTTGTTTTGATTATTTAAAATTGTCTGGCATAGTATTTTTAGACATTAGAAGAGAAATATATGTATCGGTTCCAAGTAAGAGCGCACACACAAAGGGGAGAATTTATTGCACTTGTCGGTTCAACTCCTGAGTTGGGAATGTGGGACATAAATAAGTGCGTACCTCTACATACCAATGGCGAAAGTTACCCTTTATGGTGGGCGGAAATTGAAATAGACTTTCCTTCGTCGTTGGAGTCACCCAATGAGCAAAACATTAAATATAAGTATGTGCGAATTAGTGCAGATGGTAGTGTGCAATGGGAAGCTTGGGGCGAGAATCGTTGGATACCGATCGAATCTGACCTACCACCATCTACCATTATTGTAGAAGATGGCTGGTTCGGTTGGATGCCGCCTTTTCCCTACGGATATTTTCAGCAACCGATTGCCGAAAAAGCAGTCACAAAAGGAAAAGAAGGTCTAAAAATTGCGGTTATTGGCAGTTCTGTAGCTTTAGGTTGCAATTCCTGGTTGTTACGCGGTTGGGCTTGGCATTTGTCTCAAGTATTGCAGGAAAAATATGGTCACATACTGGTGAATGTGTCGGAAGTCGGGGCTAATGTCAGCACGACAATTGATAGATTTCCCTTGGTAGTTGCGCCAGAAAAACCGGATATCGTAATTATTGCCCTTTCTCTGGGTAACGAGGGGTTGGCTTATTGTGCGCCTCAGCAAAGACGGGTAGTACAACGCCGTTTTGAGAGAGGATTGCAGCAACTCATCAAAATGACCAAGGAATTGGGAGCAATGCCCATTTTAGCTGGTTTATACCCGAATGGGGATTACTATGCAGAACATAATTGGCTGTTGCGAGATACGCACAATCGAATGCTGAGTTGGGGCGTTCCGGTGCTAGACTGGCTGGATGTGCTCGATGATGGGGCGGGGCGTTGGAAAGCTGGGATTTCTTCCGATCCAGCACATCCTAATAGTTTAGGGCATCGGTTGATGTTTGAGGCGATCGATCTCCGCATATTCGACATTGATAAAAACAAATTAATTCAACTAAAACAACTCTCTAATCAAAAGCAGGAAGTACCAATTTATCGAGATAATTTAGGTTTTCATCTGTTTGCTTGTCAAGAAGAGAAGAGTTTGCGAGTAATTAATACTTCCAAAAATACTTATACGATCGCAACTTACTGGAAAGAATTACAAGCACATATTCAAAGTAAAGCGGGATTGATACCAGGGATTTATATCAGCAAAAAGGTAGAAAAAGGTACAATTCCTTATTTTTGGGTGCGCGAAGATGGTGCGATCGAAACTTTAGTAAATATTCCCCCTGGTGCTGACATTGAATATAGCGCCGCTTTCAACTTATTTTCGCCAAAATCCTCACAAGTTTTACACTATGACGGACTTTTGGGATTATTAAAAGAAAGCGATACTACTCTCCGAGTAATCAACGAATCAGACGACGAATATAACATCCATCCCATGTGGAAGGAAGTACGCAACGTCTTGAAAGAAATGCCAGAAGGTGTTTATGAAGATTTAATTGAACCAGAAAAACCTTTTCGGACAATGATGATTGGCAAACATGGATTAGAAAGTCGAGTTAAAGTCCCAGGTAAATCATCAGTAATTTTTCAATACAAGTGTAAATTAACAGATATTAGCCGAGTGGCGATTCTGCCGTTAGGCGATCGCTGTGCTGCTAGAATGTTGTTGTACAAAATGGAATATGACGGGCCAGCATTTCCTTTCGATCTAACAAGAAGTACCAATCTTGGCGATGTAGCAGACATGATTGAAAATGGATTTTCCGATATGTGGAATCCTTACTTTTTGCATTACAATCATGACGAAAGGAGAATCTATCACGGTAAATGGTCGGGTTTATCTTTCGCCCATGAAGTTGAAGAAACAGACGATCCATTAAATGATATGTCTCCCGTTTATGAACGAATGAGAGTACGTTATTCGGCACGTTCAGAACGCTTTTGGTATACCCTAAAAAAATGTGATGAAGCGTTGTTTGTTCGCACAGGGATTACGAATCGTGGTTATGTGATAAATTTGGTGGATAAATTGACAGTAAAATGTCAAGGAAAACCATTCCGAGTTTTGTTAATTTCTCCCCAATCTTCCGATGAATTTGCTGGAATTACTAATGTATTGCATTATAATTTGGAGTTCAATCCAGATAAAATGTATGACGATTTGGGATATTGGAAATATTGCACAGATCTAATGCGAGAAATTATTGAATCCTTGGGAGTGACTAGTAAAAACTTGTTTTGGTGTCCGCCAAATCCCCCGAAAGATTGGGCGAAAGAGTAAGAGGTTTTGTGGTAGTGGCGATCGTCTAGTACGTATCGCCACACTATCTTAATTTGATATACTATAAAGAGTTTAATAATAGATATTTGGATAAGGTTATGGATACTTTTGCGATCGCCTTACCTCCCACCCTCAAGTTAAAAATAGATTTAACTGACGAGCAATATTTTCAAATGTGTCGAAAGAATCGTGATTTAAAATTTGAACGCACAGCCGAAGGAGTATTACTAATTATGCCACCAACCGGAGGAGAAACTGGCAACCGCAATGCCGAATTAACTTTTCAACTTCAAGGCTGGAGTCGTCAGAATAATCTAGGTAAAGCCTTCGATTCTAATACTGGTTTTAAGCTTCCGAATGGGGCCGATCGCTCTCCTGATGCTGCTTGGGTAAAGATCGATCGCTGGAATACCTTAACCCCCGAACAAAAAGAAAAATTTATTCCCCTTTGTCCCGATTTTGTAGTTGAGTTACGTTCTCCTAGCGATAGCTTAACCGAATTACGAGAAAAGATGCAAGAATACATCGAAAATGGCGCAAAATTAGGTTGGTTAATTGATAGAAAAAGCAAACGAGTAGAAATTTATCGCCCCAATCAAGAAGTAGAAATATTGGAAAATCCTGTGACTCTTTCCGGTGAAAATGTTTTGCCTGGTTTTGTTTTGGATCTGAATCCAATTATGGCTTAATCTTAGGTTCTAGAGAAGAGGTTTTATGAATAAGGAATTACGTCCTGAATACGACTTTGCTCAAATGCAAGGGGGAGTTAGAAGAAAATATGTCGATCGATATCAGACAGGGACAAATTTAGTACTTCTAGAACCTGATGTTGCCCAAGCTTTTCCTAATGATGAAGCTGTGAATAACGCATTGAGATTGTTAATTCACAATCCCCCGAAAGATGAATCTTAAAAATGAGATATTTGCATAGGATAGGTTAAGTTATTGTGGATTCGAGTCCCCTAGCTCCCCTAAAACAGGGGGGAACCAGATTCAAAATCCCTTTAAAAGGGGATTTAGGGGTATCGAAAACGGATAAACTCATAACTAGCAACTTGAGTTACCTAGAAAAACAGAATGAAAATAAAAGTTAAAAATCTTGGTGCTTTAAAGCAAGCCGAATTTACCCTTGGCGACTTGACGATCATTTGTGGCTGCAATAATACTGGTAAGACTTACGCTACTTACGCTCTGTTTGGCTTTTTATATAGTTGGCGACAGATGTTTGTCATCGAAATAAAAGATGACAAGATTGAGCAACTCCTTGCTGATGGAGTAATTCGGATTGATATACAAGAATACGTCGAACAATCCGAACAGATTGTTGCTAAAGCTTGTCAGGCATATACCCAGGAATTACCAAATATTTTTGCGGCTCCAAAGGAACTATTTAAAAAAAGCGAATTTCAAGTAAATTTGGATATTCAACATATTAGTTTAAATCGCCGTTTTGAACTAACCATAGGCTCGGCTAATGTTGAGATATTCTCGATGACAAAAAGTGAAGAAAGTCGAGAATTAGTTGTCACTCTGTTAGTTGAAAAAGACCAAGCAAAAATCCCTAGAGAAATACTTAATCGCACCATTGCTGATGCACTAAAACAGATAATTTTTTCTGAGGTTATCCCTCGCCCTTTTATCGCCAGTGCAGAACGAACAGGGGCTGCTATTTTTCGCAAAGAGTTAAATTTTGCCCGCAATCGTTTGATTGAAGAAATGGGTCAAGCTAACAACAATATCAATCCGATGGAGCTTTTATTCAAGGTCTATCAAGATTATGCCTTGCCGATAAAGACGAATGTGGATTTTACACGGGAACTGGAGACAATTTTCAAAAAAAGTAGTTTCATTGCTGAGAATCATCCTGATGTATTGGCAGATTTTGCC
>JBAVZX010000120.1:0-2260 GCA_049589015.1 Phormidium sp.
TAACTCTTCACAATCGGGCCAAAATCTGCCAAGACTCGCGCATGATTTCGTAGTAATCCTAAGAGGTTTAAACGATTGCGCCGAATGTCTAAATTTTCATCCATTACTAACACGCTTTCTGGCCCATCAAAGAAGGTGCTAACTGTGGGTGCAATGTTACTTAAAGCATCAACTAATTGTTGATAATTGCGTTGTGCTTGGGAGGCTTTGGTTTGGGGAACTAGTTGGACGATCGCATCATAAAACGCCTGTTCTGAAGATTTTTGAAATAGCTGAGAATCTACTACAGAAGTAGGTTCTAATTCTTGCTTATTCAAATCTCCTTGTGCTGCTAAGCGAGTGGAACGGTTGACAGTTTCGTAAATTTCATCTAACTGACCATTTTGGCGAATTCGTTGTAAGAAATCAGCCCGATTTCTCGCGTCTAATAAATCTTGCAAAGCGCGTTCTGTGTATTCTGGGTCATTTTCTCCCAAAACGGCATTGACTAAATCGTAATCAATTCCCCTTTCTTCTTGTAACAGAGTGCGAATCCGTTGGATGAAGAAATCTTGCAGTTGCGATAACAATTGATTGGCGTTAGTTTTGGGGAATTTTGCTGCAAAATCCGCTACATTTTGTTCAATTAATTGTTGTAAATTGATGGTTAATTCTGCCGCCCAAGTAATGTTAACAATGGCGTTAGCTGCACGGCGTAAAGCGAAGGGATCGGAAGAACCTGTAGGTAGCATTCCTAAGCCGAAAATGCTGATTAAAGTGTCTAGGCGATCGCTAATTCCCACCACTTGACCTGTAACAGTTTCCGGCAATTTATCCCCCGCACCACGAGGTAAATAATGTTCAAAAATCGCCGTTGCTACTGCTTCAGTTTCCCCACTCGCAGCCGCATATTTTTGCCCCATTACTCCTTGTAATTCCGGGAATTCTCCCACCATTTGGGTAACTAAATCAGCCTTACATAATAAAGCCGCCCGTTCAATATTGTTGCTAGTTTCTGAGTTTAATTGCAATTGCTCGGAGATTTGTCCGGCAACCTTTTGAATGCGAGTAACTTTCTCACGGACTGAACCTAAATCTTCTTGAAAGGTGACTTTTTCCAATTGGGGTAAGTAACTTTCTAAAGACTTAATCGAGTCAACTTTATAAAAATATTGCCCATCAGCCAATCTAGCGCGAATTACTCTTTCGTTACCTGTGGCAATGATATCTGCTTTTGTTGGATCGCCGTTAGAAATGGTGATAAAATAAGGTAATAACTCGCGATATTCCGCAGTTTTAAAAATCGGGAAATAACGCTGTTGAGTTACCATTACTGTAGTAATTACTTCGGCTGGTAATTTTAAAAAGTCAGCGTCAAATTTCCCGACTACAGCAGTAGGCCACTCTACCAAATCAACCACTTCGGCTAATAAGTCGGGATAGATTTCGGCAAAACCATTTTGTTGAACACTTGCTGTTTGAATTTGCTCGTTAATTTTAGTTTGCCTGTGTTCCGGGCTAACTTGAACGAAAGCAGATTCTAAGCATTTAACGTAATCTGTAGCGGTGGGAATTGAGACTATTTCGGGATGTAAAACGCGATGTCCTTGGGAAATGCGATCGGTCTTCACCGTCTCCGAACCACTGACAATTTCCAAAGGTAAAACTGCATCATTTAACAAAGCAACCAACCAACGAATCGGGCGAGAAAATCTAATATCACCATCTCCCCAACGCATTAACCGCTTACCTTCTAACTTTAAAATCCATTGCGGAATTAACTCGGTTAAAATTTCTGCTGTCGATCGTCCCGGAATAGTTTTGCTAACAAAAATAAAATCACCTTTTTCCGTCGGACGAACTTCCAAATCAGCTAATTCTACACCTTGCTTTTTGGCAAAACCTTCAGCCGCCTTGGTTGGTTTACCATCCTTAAAACCTGTTGCTGCTGGTGGGCCTTTTACCTCTTCGACGCGATCGGCTTGCTGAGTCGGCAGACCTTGAACCAGAACTGCGAGGCGACGCGGAGTACCGTAAATCTCAACTTTCTCGGTGTTTAAGAATTGTTCCGCCAAGGTGTTAGGAATGATAGTTTGCCATTGCTGGATAGCACTGGAAACAAAGCTGGCGGGGAGTTCTTCTGTACCGACTTCTAATAGGAAACTAGGCATAGACTGAAATGTTAGTAGACTAGCTAAAACAGTTTATCGCGATTTGATGCCTGATATTATGTCTGGCTAATCAGCCATACTATTATTAACATAATGTAGAGACGTTATAT
>JBAVZX010000121.1:0-2808 GCA_049589015.1 Phormidium sp.
GTGTGTTACGAGCGCTAATTTTCATTTTTAAACCTACGGGTAAATTTCTTGCTCAGTTATGGTAGCAGATTATTCACTATTTATTTGATAAAGTCAAGAGTTGATAACATTTAATGTTCTACGGCAATCATGACATCTGAGGATTTAATTACGACGCAGACTTCTTTTCCAGGGGCGATCGCAAATCGCTGCACTGAAGACTTGGTAATCACTGCAACCATTTCTACATTAGGGGCAATCTCCACAATTACTTCAGCGGTAATATCGCCAAATAATACCTGTTTCACCTTACCCCGAATGTTGTTCCGAGCGCTAATTCCCAACACTTGATAGCTCGATGCAGCTTCTGGTTTTACCTCCTTTACAGTAGGAGAATTTTGCGAAAATTTTTGCCATTGTTGGGTTAAACCGCGCACTAACTCCCGCAACACTTCAGTTTTAGAGCGTTGAGATTCCTGGCAATACTGCTCTAATAGCGTGCGTTCCTCTTCCGAGGATTGAAAAGTAATCCAACCTTGTTCTTTTCTAGGCATAGACATTCCCCAACTTTGTTGGTATAGTAATTTTATTCATTGGCTTGATCATACCAATCAGCCAGTAGTAATTGTCCTTTAGCTGACACAGCCAAACAAAATTATCTGATAACAAATGACCAAAAGACGTTTTATTGCCTTCATTGGTTGGATACTTGCTGCCTTAATTTTGGTAGTTGGTATTGGAGCATTGCCCCAAAAACCGATCGCCGCTCAAGGTAACTCCACAATACTAGTTTCTGCGGCGGCTAGTTTAAAAGATTCTTTAGGAGAAATCAAACAAGCTTATCAGAAAGTCAAACCAAACGTCACAGTTACTTACAACTTTGGTGCTTCTGGCACATTGCTGCAACAAATTGCTAGTGGTGCGCGTGCGGATGTGTTCATTTCTGCGGCTCAAAAGCAGATGAATGAATTGCAACAAAAGAATTTGATTGTACCAGAAACCAAGCGCAACTTGCTGACTAATAGCGTAGTTTTAATTGTGCCGAAAAACTCCACTACTGTCACCAGTTTCAAAAGTTTAACCTCTCCCAACGTCAAACGGATTGCTGTTGGTGAACCTCGCAGCGTACCAGTAGGACAGTACACAGAAGAAATCTTTAAGAATCTGGGAATTTTAGACCAGCTAAAACCAAAGTTTACCTACAGTAACACTGTTCGCAACGTTCTCGCAGTAGTGGAAAGCGGAAATGCCGATGCTGGTGTTGTTTATGCTACAGATGCTAAGATATCAAATCAAGTAAAAGTAGTAGAAACTGCGGCTGCAAATCTGCATTCTCCAGTAGTTTATCCAATGGCAGTGTTAAAAAACAGTAAAAACGTACCAGCTGCTAAGGAATATGCTCAATTTTTGCAGAGTGCTAATGCCCGCAGTATTTTTACAAAATACGGATTTGGTATCGCTAAGTAGGGGTAAAAATTGAGTGAATGTTACGGATTGGCTACTAAATGACGAGGGCATCTGCCAAACTTGTAAACCTGTTAGAGAATGGGAATTGTTGCGGGAAGAATATCGCTTTTACCGTTTTCTCACAGAAATCGAAGATGCCATAATTGAAGCTTCAGACGAAAGCAGTTTATTACCAAAAATTCGTCGCTTGGTACGTCAGTTAATCCTCAATTCTTACTGGGTACAAACTCAATATTTAGAGGCTTCTCCCAAAACTGGTGTTTCCGTATTAATTTTGTACGATGAAATCGGTTTTCCCTTAACAGTGCAAACAGTTACCTTCGCTCCGGGAACTGTTTCCACAATTCACAATCACGGAACTTGGGGAGTAGTAGCAATATTAAAAGGTAGGGAAAAAAATATCTTTTGGCGCAGAACAAATCACCCAGAATTACCGGATAAAATTGAAATGGTAGGAGAGCGAATTTTAGAAGCTGGTGACATTATTAGTTTTACTCCAAATGCGATTCATAGCGTAGAAGCAATTGGCGACGAACCGACAATTACTTTTAATATTTACGGTGAAACTAATAGTGCTAACAGATTTGAGTATGATGTGGAGATGGCAACAGCGAAGAAGTTTTGAAATATTATAACTAAACCGATGCCTAGCGATTTATCCCCTTTGTGGATTTCTTTGAAAACTGCTTCTGTAGCAACAATAGTAACTTTCTTTCTGGGAATTGCGGCGGCATATTGGATGTTAGGCTATCGGGGAAAAGGAAAGGCAATAATCGAAGGCATCTTTGTTTCTCCCTTGGTTTTACCGCCAACAGTTGTGGGTTTTTTACTGTTGATGTTATTGGGAAAAAATGGCCCTTTAGGACAAGTTTTACACTTTTTAAATATTGATATTGTATTTACTTGGTATGCTGTAGTAATTTCTTCCACAGTGGTTGCTTTTCCCTTAATGTATAAAACTGCATTGGGAGCTTTTGAACAAATTGATGGCAATTTACCAAGGGTGGCGCGAACCTTGGGTGCTTCGGAAATGACAGTTTTTTGGCGGGTAAGTTTTCCTTTGGCTTTACCGGGAATTTTGGCGGGGGCGACTTTGGCTTTTTGTCGGGCTTTGGGTGAGTTTGGGGCTACTTTAATGTTAGCGGGAAATATTCCTGGTCAAACTCAAACTTTGCCGATCGCTATTTATTTTTCTGTGGAAGCGGGAGCAACCCAAGAAGCTTGGATTTGGGTGTTGACAATTATAGCTATTTCTTTTTCTGCTATTAGTGCAGTGAATTTTTGGGAACAAAAAAGACAAGAGAAGTCAAAAATAGGTAGAAGTAATAAACTTATAGAAGTAATACCAACTACTAATTACCA
>JBAVZX010000122.1:0-7994 GCA_049589015.1 Phormidium sp.
GTGAACCAAGAATCCTCGTACCTTGATAGTCGAGGAGTGTCAATTTATTTCCCGGAATAGCCAGAGAAGACATTCTCTAAAGTTTTTCGAGAGTTAAACACTCATTAAAGAAGGCTTTAATGAAGCAATCAACAAATCTTTGCCCAGAGTTGGAATCAAACTGGGAACTTTTCCTTCTAGTAAGGGCATTTCTTGCCAGCAATGACGGCAGAACCAATAAATTTGATGGTGTCGGACGTGGCGGAGCATTTGATGGGAACAGCAAGGGCAGTTATTCATAGTAGTTTGTCACCTGAGAGATTAAAGCAATTGATGAGTCGGAATCCAGTTTCGTGGATAATCTGGCAATAAAAAAAATTTGATAATGGTCTTAGCCTCTAAAAAATTAGTGAAATATTTGTGAATTTGTGACATTTGTTTACAAAAGTTAAATACCTGTAATTTTACCTACTTGGAAAGTGAGAAAAATGCAGAATCAGGGCATTGCAATGTTTTGGCGATTTTTAGCAATTATTCTCGATCTTCACAAAAACCACATAAATTTCTTACATACTTTTGTTAGGTTGGAATTATTTCAAACTCTTAACAAATTTTATTCAGTAAGCGGGAAGCTTGGTGCATTCTCATAGCGTGCTTCCACACTTGTTTAAAAACCGAATTATCGCCTAAAAATTTCACAAATAAGCTTTTAGCTACTGAAACAAGCAGACAAACTGGAGTAAATAGATTTGTGAAAATTCTTTTAGTAGAAGACGATCAAAGCTTGGCGAATTTGCTACAAACAACGTTGAACTGGCAGCAGTATCAAGTTGATATGGCTATTGATGGTCAACAGGGATGGGAATTAGCTGAGGTCTTCCAATATGACCTGATTTTGCTGGATGTAATGTTACCTAAACTCGATGGTATATCTTTTTGCCAACAGTTACGGATGGGAGGACATTTTGCCATTCATCTTCCCAACCAAGAAACCCCGGTGTTGTTAATGACCGCAGTAGATACTGTAACTAATAAAGTTATGGGTTTAGATGCGGGAGCCGATGATTATTTGGTGAAACCGATTAATTTAGATGAATTGTTGGCACGAATTCGGGCTTTGGGGCGCAGAGGTCAGGTGCAGCGATCGTCTATATTACAGTGGGGAGACTTGCAGCTGCATCCTAAAAACTGTGAGGTGACATTTGCGGGAAATCCCATTTCTCTCACTCTGAAGGAATATCAGCTGTTAGAATTGTTTTTGCGGTATCCCGATCAAATATTTAGTCAAAGCAGATTGATTGAACAACTTTGGGGACAGCATGAAACGCCAACGGAAAATGCTGTACGGGCACAAATTAAAGGACTGCGGCAGAAGTTAAAACAAGCCGGGGTCAAAGATATGATTGAAACAATTTATAAGCTGGGATATCGATTACGGCGACCAAATCAAGAAAATTCTCATCAGAAGGATTCTTTTTCTTTGGTTACTTCTGCTGCTGCTGCCTCTGCGACGCTCGTTTCCCCAGATCTCTGGCAAATTTGGCAGGAGTGTCGTCAATCTTATGACGATCGCCTGACCATTATCGAACAAGCAGTAACAGCATTAAAAACAGGTAATTTGACAACTGAACTACAGCAGCAAGCTGAACGAGAAGCACATACTTTAGTTGGCTCTTTAGGTAGCTTTGGCTTGGAAGAAGCCTCACAAATATCGCGCCAAATCCAGCAGATTCTCAAGCAAAAATCAGCTTTGGGAAACTCTGAAGCCAAACAATTAAGACAATTAGTTAAAAACCTACGCCTGAAAATGGCAGGAGATCGGCAAATAGAAAAAACCCAGAAAATGCCGGAAAATAAGTCTGTTTATTTTGGCTCTGATTCTTCTAGTTTGCTGATAGTTGATGATGATTTAGTGTTGGCAGAAAATTTGGCGGCAGAGGCGGTTGCTTGGGGTATTGAGGCGGTAGTGGCAACTAATTTACGCCAAGCCAAGAACTTAATTTTAAAGGAACAACCAGATGCTGTATTATTGGATTTAAGCTTTGGGGGAATTGGCGAGAGTGGGTTAGAATTTCTGGCTCAATTACAGAGTGAGTATCCAGAAATTTCGGTTGTGGTGTTTACGGCTAGAGATCAATTGAACGATCGCGTCCAAGCTGCTAGATTAGGAAGTAAGGGCTTTTTACAAAAACCGATCGCCCCTTCTCAAGTCTTAGCAGCGATTAGCCAAACTGTACAACAGTCTCATCAAACTCTATCCAAACTATTAATTGTTGATGATGATCCTCAACTTCTTAAACTACTCCAAAAGGTTTTAGAACCTGAAGGTTATAGTTTAATACTATTGGAGAATGGTCAACAATTTTGGGAAGTTTTGGAACAAACTGTTCCCGATTTGTTGATTCTTGATGTAGAATTGCATGGCTGTCCCACAGGTAATGAAATTTCTGCCACGTCAGAATTAAATGGTTTTGACCTTTGCCAAATCATCCGTAACGATCCCCAATGGCACAATTTGCCAATTCTTTTTTTATCTGCCCATACTGATCGCGAAACTGTTTTACAAGGATTTGAGGCGGGAGCAGATGACTTTTTGTATAAACCAATTGTTCCTACAGATCTGCTAATTCGGATCAGAAAAAGATTAGAACAGGGAAAAATTCGTCGCCAAACTGAATTAGACTCACTAACAGGAGTGAGTAATCGCGGCAAATCTATGCAGGATATTACCCGATTATTGCGTTTAGCTGTTCGTCAACAACAACCTTTTAGCTTAGCGGTATTAGACTTAGATCAATTTAAGTTAGTTAATGATCGGTATGGACATGAAATGGGCGATCGCGTTCTCAACTATTTTGGTCAACTACTGAATCAATCATTCCGCATGGAAGATGTAGTAGGGCGCTGGGGAGGAGAAGAGTTTGTCGTGGGAATGTACGGAATTTCTAAACAAAATGGCGTAAAACGATTAGAAAAAATGCTAAATACATTCAGAAACATTAAATTTAACGCCAGGAATGGCAGTGAATTTCAAGTGACATTTAGTGCCGGAATTTCCCAATTTATAGAAGATGGAGAAGACTTGCAAACACTTTACCGAGCCGCAGATAAAACACTTTATCTAGCCAAAACCCAAGGGAGGAATCGAGTACTAGCATCTGAAAGTTGAAGCAATTTTATATTGCAGATGTTGATTTTAAATTTTTCCAACCTAAATCAACCAATCCTAAAATCTAAAATATAACATCTAAAATATAACATCGGTTGTAGGGAAATCAGGAGATGAGCGATCGCCACAAAACCAAAAATCAATTAATTGCTGAATTAGAGCAATTAAGAGCAGAAGTCGCCGCCCTCAAGCAAGAGAAAACGACTGCACCAATTTGCATATCAGACATATCTGAAACAGCTGATATGCCCGAAGTTGGTCGCGTAACTCCATCTCCTGAACTGGAAGCAGTTTATCAGGCAATTAATCCTGATCCACTCACTGTTACTCCCGATACATTAATTGCAATTGTCATCCAGAAAATGGAGCAAACACACTCCAGTAGCGTATTAGTCGTCGAGCAGGGATTAGTAGTAGGAATCTTTACTGAACGGGATTTGGTAAACTTGATTGCTGAACGAATTTCCCTGGATAAATTAACCATTGCTGAAGTCATGACTCAGCAATTAATGGCGATCTCTTTAACCGAGTTGCAAGATGCTGTTAGTGTATTTAACTTAATGCAAGAGCAACAAATTCGCCATCTCCCAGTATTAGATAAATCTGGGCTGATTTTCGGATTAATTACTATGAAAAGTTTGCGCGAATCACTTCAACCAAGCGATTTATTGCGCTTGCGCCGAGTTAAAGAAGTGGTGGTGCGACAGGTAACTTATGCGCCTCCTAATTGTAGTCTATTTCAAATAGTGCGATTAATGGCGCAAGAAAAAATTAGTTGTGTGGTAATTGCTCAAACAGATAATGCCGGAATAGTTTTACCTGTTGGGATTATCACCGAACGGGATATTGTCAGATTTCATACTTTAGAATTTGACTTTTATCAAACCCAATCAGCGATGGTAATGAGTACGCCACTGTTGCCCATTTCCCCAGAAGATACCCTATTACAAGCATATCAATTCATGAATCGCCATCAAGTTCGGCGGTTAGTAGTATGTGACGAAAAAGGCAGCTTAGAGGGAATTTTAAGTCAGCGCAGTATTTTGCAAGCAATGAATCCAGCTGAAGCATATACTGTAATTCAAATATTACGCCAGGAAGTCGATCGCCTTCAGAACGAAAATATTTTGCTCTTACAAAACTGTAATCAAGAACTGCAACGTCAAGTTAAAGAAACCGGGGTACAATTAGCAGAACAAATTGAGCAAGAACGTCTTTTAGCAGGCTTCACACAACAGATTAATCGATCGCTAAATCTACCCAACGTTCTGAATACTAAGTTTTCTTGTACTATTTTGCTACTTGTAACTCAACAAAGCGATCGCACACTTTATCAAAATTATCTCAGTCAAGATGAAGAATACAATTACAAAATTTTAGAATTTGCTAGCCCACAAGCAGCATTAAAATACTGTCAACAGATGATGCCAGATTTACTTTTGCTTGATCATCTATTACCCGATATGACTGCAAAAGAATTTCTGATTCAACTCCGCAACCTGATTCAGAAAAACCTACCTCCAGTAATTGTAATTACCTCGAATAATAAGACTGAAATTATAGTCGAATTGTTAAAAAGTGGCGCACAAGATTATTTAGATAAAACCCAATTCACCGCTAAGAAATTACATCAAACCATCAAAAGTGTTTTAGAACGAACTACAATTAGCCAAGAGCAACCCAAGCAACAAGAACAGCAGCAACTTGTTTCCGCAACAGCCCTACATATTCGCCAATTCTTAGATTTAAATCAGATTCTCGCTGCTACAGTTAATGAAGTACGACGCATTTTTGGGTGCGATCGCGTTATTATTTACCGCTTTAAACCCGATCTTAGTGGCATTGTTGTTGTCGAATCAGTTGCCGATCCTGCCTTTTCCATATTGGAATGGGAAATTAAAGATGATTGTTTTCAAAAACATTGGATAGAATCTTATCGAGAAGGGCGAATTCGGGCGATCGAAGATATTTACACCGTCACCGATCTCAATCAATGCCATATCGAATTTTTATCAGGCTTTCAAGTTCGGGCAAATCTAATAGTTCCTATTTTACAAGCGGAAAACCTCTGGGGCTTATTAATAGCTCATCATTGTACAGCCCCCAGACATTGGAAAGACACAGAAATTGATTTTTTATCCCAATTAGCAACACAAGTTGGCATTGGTATTCAGCAAGCAGCACTAGTCACCCAATTACAAACAGAACTCAAAGAACGTCGCGAAGCAGAAGTTGCACTGCAAGAAAGTGAAGCTCACTTCCGTAATGCAATTTTAAACGCTCCCATGCCAATTATGCTTCATGCTGAAGATGGCGAAGTATTGTTAATTAATGAAGTTTGGACAGAAATTACTGGCTATACCAAAGCGCAAATCCCCACAGTAAATACTTGGATAAATAAAGCCTATCGAAAACATCGTAACCAATTCTGGGCAGAGATTCAACAACTTTACAGCAAAAAAAAACGAGTCTCTCAAGGTGAATATAGTATTATTACTAAAACATTAGAAACTCGCATTTGGAATTTCTCCTCAGCTTTATTAGGAGAACTTACCGATGGCAGAAGGTTAGTAATTAGTACGGCTTTAGATATTACCGAACAGCAAGCTACACTACGCCAACGCCAACAAGCAGAATATCAACTGCAAGAAAGTCAACAACGTTTGCAATTATCATTAGAAGCAGCCAAAGCAGGTTCTTGGGAATTAAATTTACTCACAGGGCAATTAATTACATCCGATCAATACAAAGCAAATTTCGGACTTTCTCCAAAAGACCAAATTACCTATCGCCAAATAGTTGAAGAATTGATTTACCCGCAAGATCGCGCAATGCAGAAGGCATTGATGCTTCGAGCTTTAGAACAACATACTCTCTATGAAGTAGAATACCGCTGTACTTGGTCAGATGGCAGTGTTCATTGGTTAATGGCAAGAGGACAAGCATATTATCAAGATGATGGGACACCCTACCGTATGATTGGCGTAACCCTGGATATTACCGATCGCAAAAAAATAGAATTAGAACTCTTTCAACTAACTGCTGAACTAGAACAAAGAGTAGCACAAAGAACAGCACAACTCTCTCAAACTAATGCAGACTTGCTACAAGAAATCAGAGATCGCCAACGCATAGAAAACGCCTTACGTAAAAATCAGGATCGACTCATAGAAGCACAACGAGTTGCCCACATCGGTAACTGGGATTACGATTTAGCCACAGGAAAAATTACCTGGACAGAAGAATTATTTTACATTCTCAACCGCGATCCAGCACTAGGAGAACCAAACTATGAGGAAGATTTACAGCTTTATCACCCCGAAGATCAAAAAAAATTGCATCAAGCAGCGCAACTAGCGATTACCACAGGGGAACCTTACCAATTAATCTTACGAATTCTGCTGCCAGATAATTCAATTCGCTACATCAAAGCTATTGGAAGAGTGGGATACAATGGGAGTCGAGAAATCACTCGTCTTTACGGCATCGCTCAAGATATCACCGATCATTTCCAGGCAGAACAAGCTTTGCGCGACAGTGAAGCCAGATTTCGCAGCGCTTTTGAAGATGCAGCTACCGGAATGGCACTTACTGCCACTGATGGTAAATTTTTGCGAGTTAATGCTGCTTTTTGCGAATTTGTCGGCTATCCAGAAGCCGAGTTACTAGCGATTAATTTTCAGGCGATTACCCATCCTGATGACTTGGATCTCGATCTTAACTATGTGCAGCAATGTCTCAGGGGTGAGTTGAGAAATTATGAATTAGAAAAAAGGTATCTTCACAAACTAGGTTATACTGTGTGGGGTTTGCTCAGTGTCTCACTATTGCGGAATGCTCAGGGAGAACCTTTGTATTTTATCAGTCAGATTCAAGAGATTACTGATCGCAAACGTACAGAAGCAGACTTAAAAGAAAAAAATCGTCGTTGGCGATCGCTCCTAGACAATGTACAACTAATTGTTGTTGGTTTGGATCAACAAGGGTTAATAGAATATGCCAATCCTTTCTTCCTGAAACTTACTGGATATAGCGAAGCAGAAGTTTTGGGAAAATCCTGGATTGACAAATTTCTGCCATCTCCTAGAAAATCGGAAATTCGCCAGATTTTTCAGGAAATTATCCAAGAGGTGAATACTCATAGTTATGTTATCAATCCAATTTTGACACTGGCAGGTGAGGAACGAATGATTGCCTGGAGCAACACTTTATTGCATGATGTACAAGGTAATTCGATCGGCTTGATCAGCATTGGCGAAGATGTTACCGAACGCTATAAACTGGAAAGGATGAAAGGTGAATTTGTCTCAATAGTCAGCCACGAACTCCGCACTCCTTTAACTTCTATGCAAGCTGCCCTCAGTTTGCTTTCAGAAAACATTGTTGATCCGGCTTCGGAAACTGGACAAAGCGTCATTCAAATTGCTGCTGAAGGAGTGAAACGTTTGGTGCGTTTAGTTAATGATATTCTCGACTTAGAGCGACTAGAATCCGGGAAAATTCGCCTGGAAAAAAGCTGGTGCGATCCAGCACAAGTAGTGAAAATTGCGATCGACCAAATCCAGGAAATGGCCAATCAGGAAGGAGTCAAGTTAAGCACTGAAATTGAGTGTGTTCCAATTTATGCTGATTGCGATCGCCTACTTCAAGTCTTAATTAACTTATTGAGTAATGCCATTAAATTCTCTGTCACTGGTAGTACAGTTTTGCTAAAAGTGGAATTAATTCAAAATTCCCAAGTCACCTTATCTTCTCCTCAAATTCAGTTTAGCATTAAAGACCAAGGTAGAGGAATTCCCGCTGATAAACTAGAAACTATCTTTGAGCGATTTCATCAACTAGATGC
>JBAVZX010000123.1:0-4039 GCA_049589015.1 Phormidium sp.
GCAATAAACTCCTTAGCTAATAAGTAACCTGCGATCGTCCAAGTTTGGTATTTTCTCGCTTCTTTACCAATTAACCTACCATCTTGACCATCATAATATTCCGGCCAATGATCTTTCAAGAGGCGACGTTCGGCGATCGCGATCGCATGATGCGCTAATTCACCTCGATCCATTTTTTTCGCTGCTGCTGTTAACATCCAAAGTAAAACAGGCCAACTTCCACCATTATGATATGACCAAGGACGATTTTTTGGATCGGCACCAGTCACAATTCTCCACTCTACATCTTCCAAAGCTGGATAACATAATTTCATTGGCATATTACCGATTAAATCAGTCCAGCGCAATTCAATCAAATTCAAAATTCTCTGTGATTGCTTTTCATCAGTTAAAGAAACAATAATTGCCATTAAATTACCCAAAGCAAAGAAGCGACTATCCAATTGCGAAGGGCCTAAATTTCCCGCTAAATAACCCCCAGCTTCCGGCAACCATTTGGCTATTTTGTAAAAGGGAATTGAATCCGAGTAAATATTAAACTGATTGAGGGCTTGTTCTCCATATTCTTCTACTTGATAGCGATAAATCACATTTAATCTATCAATATCTAACCAATAATTTTCGCGCAATTGTTTTAATAAAGGAGGCAACCGTGAATGTATTGCTTGAATAATTGTTTGATTTTCTTGATGATTAATTAAAAGCTCCGAACTGGCGCGAAGTGCTGCATAAAATAATGATTGAATATCCAAAGGATGACCGTATAATCCCATGCGGCGATCGATCATACTAGCTGCATCAGGAACTAATACCATCGGATACATATCAAATCGAGTCACTAAACAAAGTTGTAAAATTAAGCGAATCCCCTCTTGAAAATCTTCTCTCTTAGCTAAAGAATCATCTTCTGTTGCGATCGCATAAGCCCGTAATAAAATAATCCACCACAAACCAGCATCAGCGGGTGCAACTCGCCCGATCGCGTGTTCACCAAAGTCAGGTTTTAAATATTCTTGTCCATTAACCGAAACAATTTTAAAACTAGCTGGCATTAAACCTCGACTAGGTTTTGATGAATCTAATTGCGTTGTTTTCGGCTGTAATTTCAAAGTTTCTTCTAAGAAATTGCGGACAATATTACTTTTTCCGTTAATTAAAAAAACCAACGCTGAAGAAACAAAATCACGAATAAAGCACTGATCGTAATTTAATGCCACAATATCAGGATCGCAAGCAGCTATAGTGCCGATCGGTCTTCCTTGATAATAAATAATTGACTTTTCTAACGCTATCCATGCTTGTTCTACTAAAGTTTTATCGCTCAACTCTCAGACCTCACTAAATTACAGAATTAGAATTATTATAAAAGTTTATTAAGTGCTGACAACGAACTAGGTAACTAAAATGTCAATTCGAGAGTATCAGCCATCAGATGCAGAAATTTTAGCAGCAATTTATCGAGATGCAGTGATTGGCATCGGTGCAACTGCTTATAATGCCAAACAAATCGAAGTTTGGTCATCATTTCCCGAAGACGTAGAAGAATTTCGCCATTTACTCAGTCAAGGTTTAACCATTGTGGCACTTGACAAAGGGGAATTGGTAGCTTTTGGACAATTAAATCCATTAAATCATGTTGCTTTTCTTTACACAGCTACTCGTGTTGCTAGAAAAGGTTACGCCACGAAGATTTATCAGCAATTAGAAGATTATGCTATTACTCAAAATGTGCAACGCCTACACACCGAAGCTAGTCACATCTCGAAACATTTCTTCTTAAAAATGGGCTTTTCGGTGGTGGAAATGGAAATAGTCGATCGCAAAAATACGCCATTTGAGCGATTCAAGATGGAAAAAATTATCTTACGATTCCCTTATACAGTTTAATACTGTTAATTCTCAGTGATCTAGCTCAAGGGTACAGTATTTCTGCTGTCACATTAAACTTGTGGGAAAGATCAACACTGAAATCGATTTTAGTGAGAGAATAGAAAGGTGAGGAAATTAAGTAAACCCAATTTTGGATCAAGGGGGAAAACAATGAGATTCTTTCATTTAGCGACATTAGGCTTAATCGCACCCCTGTTTTTGACTAACCCAGTGCTGGCTTTCGATCCGCTTCATGTAGAACAACTATTGTCAACTGGGGAATGTTCTCGCTGTGATTTGTCAGGAGCAGATTTAAGTAGCGCACATTTAATTGGTGCCGATCTCAGAGAAGCTAATCTTAAAGATGCTAATCTCACAAATGCCAATTTAGAAGGATCAGATTTATCTGGCGCTAATTTAATGGGAGCGAACTTAACAGAAGCTTTTCTCACCAATGCAGATATGCGCCAAACTAATCTCGATGGCGTAAACTTTGCTCAAGCTACTATTAATGATGCGAATGTTTATGGCGCTTCCATGAATGATTTGAACATCACTGATGCCACTATCAATAACACAGCAATTGGCGTTGGTGGAGAAGATTTAGAAGAATATCAAGGTTGGCCCTAAAAAACCATAAAATTCCTAAGTTCGTTGTAATGACTTCAGTCATTTTCTTTGACAAGAAAACACAAAAAAAATAGTTCGTTGTATTGACTTTAGTCATGCTATCTGACAAGGAAACAACAAAAAAATAGTTCGTTGTATTGACTTTAGTCATGGTATTTAGCAAGTAACCGACTGAAGTCGTTACAACGAACTTTTAAATGACTAAAGAATAAGGGGGGTATTTCGGATTTGGTATAAACTCTTCTTTCTCCTATCTCTGCGTTCTCTGCGCCTGGAGTGGTTGAAAAAAATCAACTTTCCCACTCACTTTTCAGAATGCCATATTGTACTCTATCTTCAAATTTTCCCCATTTCAAAATATGTTGACGCAGACAACCTTCGTAACGCATTCCGATTTTTTGCATCACTCGACCAGAAGCAGGATTACTAGAAAAATGGGAAGAATAAATGCGATGTAATCCCAAAGTTTCAAAGCCGTATTTTAATACAGCTAAAGCTGCTTCAGTGCAATAACCATTTCCCCAAAAAGGCTTACCAATCCAATAGCCTAATTCAGCACGATTATCTTCTGAATTTATTGTTAAACCAACTGCACCACATAACATTTTAGTTTCAGAAAATGCGATCGCAAAAACTACTCCTTTCCCTTCGGCAAAACTTTTTGGATGGGTTTTAATCCAATTTTCAGCCATCCCATCTTCATAAGGATGGGGAATTGTTAAAGTTACAGATGCGATCGCGCGATCGCCTGCTAACCTTTGTACTTCTGCGGCATCCTCTAGCATAAAAGGACGCAAAATCAATCGTTCTGTGTGAATAGTTGGCTGTTGTTTTTCTTGATTTGACATCGAATTGCTATTCGCGTTTTATGCGGTAGTGAATAAAAATTTCTTCTTCAACCCTTTCAACACTTAATAACTCTAAGCGGGGAGATGTTTGAAAGGAAAATCCCTCACCATCTACCGGAGTAGGTGCCGTTGCACCTCCAAAAATAAATGGACAAACAGTTAACCAAAACTCATCAATCAGGTCTACTTTTAACAAAGATGCAACCAATTCCCCTCCACCCAAAACAACTAGAGATTTTATATTCAAGCTTGCTAACTGCTCTAAAACTTTAACCAAATCGATCGCTCCCGTTTCTGTTTCTACTACTAAAATGCGCTCAAATTCTGAGCGATTTTGCCACTTTTTCGCACCTTGGCTAGTAGTGAGTAGACAGCGTTTTTCCGGCTGTTGAAAGAACTTTAGTTTTGGATCAATTTCACCAGATCTAGTACAAACAATTTGCACTGGAAAGGGGGATTTTTCCTGGTTTTGCTGTTGTTCGTTCAGGGTAGGATCGACATCCTTTTCAGCATTTCCATCTACGCGAAGAGTCCCTGCACCCCACAAAAGACCATCGGCTTTAGCAATCTGATTCTCTAGATGCTTATGGTCTGCGGACGAGCCAAAACCCCCTGGAGAACGGGCTACATCAGAAATTTTTCCGTCAGCACTCATCGCTAAGACCACCACTGTATGTGTTCGGTTAAGTTTT
>JBAVZX010000124.1:0-3601 GCA_049589015.1 Phormidium sp.
AAAGCAATCTTGCTCTTTAAACAAGTAGGTATTGCGATCAATTCCCTTCAGCACTGCATTAAGCCCAGTTTTAAATTTGACCGGAACATTTCTTAAGACAGGAGGTTCTACTAATATTTTTTCAACTTGTCTACCTTCTAAACTACTATATTTATTCCAAGTAGAGTTTTCTTCCAGAAACAAGCTTCCTCGATCAATAAATGCACAATCTACTTTAGTAAATCCTAAGTCATTATATTTTTTATACAATGTTTCAGAAATCACATAGCAGTTTGAACCTTTAAATAGATAGATATTGCGCTGATCAGTAAAGGCAGCATCTATCCCGTCATTGAAGGAAATTTTCAAGTTTTTGAAGCGAGGTTCTTCTTGAAGTGAGGGAACAATATACTTTGGATATCCTTCTTCGACCGCATCGTATTGATTGCCTTGATAACGGAAATACTGATTACCAGAGAAGAGATAAGTATGTATAGTAGTCTGCTCACGCTCATTTATAATTTCACGAGATTCTACAACAATAGCTGCATCTACTTTTCCAGTTTTGGCGATGTTGTTAACCACATGACCCCAATATCTATCCGTAATGTTGGGATAGCGATCGTCAATCTTACTGTAGTTATAACCGGAATATTTAACGTATTCTGTATCAGAGAAGATATATGTTTTGCCATCTCTTCCCACAAAAGCAGCATCCACTGAAGCAAAAGGTATACTATCCCATTGCATCCTTAACTCTTGTGGTTCAGACCACCAGCGTTGCTGATGATCGAAATAGATAAACTTGTTACCAGAAAACAGATAAGTTTTGTTGTCGTTGCCGTTGAATACTTCGTCTATTTTATTAAACTCAGCACCTTCCTGAACCAGGTTAAAGGGTAGGTTCCACCAGTTATCGTTAGGCTCCTTTGGATACCCTTCATCCTTTTCCGTATAATCATTCTTGGAATAGCGAACATAGACTACTTTATTAGAATCTGTACCAGTTCTTCCGAAGAGATAGGTTTTACCATCAAGAACAAATGCCGCATCGACTGTATTTAAACCGCCCCAATCATCAGCAATAGTACGAGGGAACCCCTCATCCACCTGGGAGTAATCACTTCCTGAATATCGAAAATACTGATAGCCACTAAAGAGATAAGTCTTACCTTCAAGGCTAACGAAGGCTGTGTCTATCCTGCCATTTTCAATGATGTTATTTCTGACAACGCCCCAACGCCCCTTTACCTCCTCTACTGTAACTGAAGCATTGGTCAATTCAAATATTGCAACCTTACCTTCTTTAAAAAGGTGGATTTTTTCATCCTCTCCCTTAAAAGCAGCATCTACCCCATCTTCAAATTCAGATGGCAAATTAGGATAGTGTGATTTTAAGCATCTTGGGAAACCTTCTACTACTTTAACGTCATCATTTTCAATGCTATCTTGATAAAGAATAACCTGGTTACCTGCGAAGACCAAGAGATTAATACCATCAGTATAGGCAGCATCAACTTTCTTTAATACATCAAAATTATTTTTTACTTTTCCCCAAATTGTATTAATATCTATTTCTGCTGAAAAATTATCGTAACATACAAACTTACTACCTTTGAACAGGTAAGTTTTGCCGTTTGTCCCTTGGAAAGCAGCATCTACAGATTTCTGAAATTTGTTGGGTAAGTGAACATTAGAAACTTCATTTCCCCAGTTCCCTTCAATTTTTAACGGATATCCTTCATCTACTTGGCTATAATCATGACCTGAATAACGAATGTATTGATCGCCAGAAAAAAGGTAAGTGTCACCTTCCTTATCTTGGAAAGCTGCTTCAACTTTTTCAGGGTCATCAAAATTGTTTTCGACTCTGCCCCATACTCTGTTTTTCTTTACCCACCTAGAGCTTCCCTTTTCTCTACAATAAGAATTGTCTCCAGAGATAATGAATGAGGTTCCCTTGTTATCTGTAAAAGCAGCATCTATCTTTGCTAACCCTGTAAACTTATCAGAAAGTGAGGTGACGTTGTTGTCTTTCGTTTCAATCAGGTTATAGTTTTCTGTTGAATAAACCCAATATTTGCCATCTTTAAAGATGTAAATTACGCCTTCAGGACTCTCTAGTAATGCGTCAAATTGATCTATCGTTTCTGGAAGTATCAATGTTTCAGGGAATTTTTCAACTAAATTCTGCTCGTGAAATACAACCTCAGTCTCTTCTTTGCTAAGCCTTAACTTAGAAGCTAACCATGCAAATTGTAGTATTCTCTTATACGCCAGATTAAATTTATGATTATTGATTTCTGATGTAATAACATCCTGCGAGTTAACCATAGAAAAAACGGGAATCAAAAATTCCTCTACAACATTTTCAATGCCTCGGAAAACATTTTGACAAACCACTTTGACAATTTCAGCCTCTATGCCAAAAGTATCTTGTAAAGCCTTAAACAAAACACTCTCTTGTTTTTCTGCCAGCATTTTCACTTTTCCTGAAATTTCACTAATACTGGCATCTATATTTTTGGCGACACTATGTAGTAAAAAAAAGATGTCTTTATTGTAGTCTTCAAATCCTTCTAACGTAAAATCAAGAGCATTGTTAACATTTAGAAAATATTCTATTTTCCCCTCTGGTATTTTTCCTTTTTCTAAGATGTATCCCTTAGTCTCCAATAATTCAATTAATTCTTCTCTCTCTTCGGCATTAAAATCTAGCTCTTCAAGCACCTTAGTTATAAGCTGGTACCTTTGATAATTAGTAATAATATTGCTAATTGTATTAAATATTACTTCAGTATCATTGTTTGTAAAATAGGAACCAACAGTAAACTGGCTTAAATTTTCTTGTTCCAAAAAAAACTCTTTTTTATCTTCTTTTATTCTGCTATCCTGTAAATATTCACTTTCTATACTTTTATAAATTTGCTGAGCTACAATTTTATCAGTTATTCCAGTAAACGATTCCCTTGTAAAAGTATAGAAAGGAGATTTAAATTTAGCTATTAATTCCTTAATTGTATTAAGGATTTTATGCCGATATGGATAAAACGGTAAGGCAAGTTTAAATTCTCCGATACTTTGAGATAATAATTTACTTTTATTATTAACTACATTATTTGGGGCGATATATTCGTTGAACTTCAGATTCTCAATTAAACTATCGATTTCAAAATTTTTGAGGGGTAGTTCAGAGAAAATCTCTTTATCAAGAATAAGGCTTGCTTCATTAAACTTGTTTACTTGTGCGTATATGATATTAAATATATCAGTTGAATAGGCAGCAATAGGGGTATTGACTTCAAAATTAGCAAAGTTCTCCTTCAAGGAGAAAAAGCTTGGTTGTAAAACATTTCCTTCCTCATCAATGTAGCCATTGAAAATCAAATTATCGTATAATTCATTCCGCTGCGGTTCGGAAAGTTCTTGAAATACTTCTAGATCGGATGGATAGACTGAAAATTCAAGAATTGAACTTTTTTCATTGCTCAATTCAGCTTCTATCTCTTCATCCTCTTCATCTTCATCTTCATTTTCCTGATTCTCTTCATCTTCAGCTTCTATATCTTCATCTTCATCAAATGTAGTAAACTCCAATTGATTGCCATACAAACCGTAGATT
>JBAVZX010000125.1:0-9294 GCA_049589015.1 Phormidium sp.
AGTTTCCGTCCCCTTGCGGGGAAGAGTAAAAGGAAAGGTAATCTGGAAAATATGTACCCAAGATTTACACTGGGGCGTTTCCGTCCCCTTGCGGGGAAGAGTAAAAGGAAAGTACTCAAAATTGGAGAATTTCTCATGAACATCAAAGTTTCCGTCCCCTTGCGGGGAAGAGTAAAAGGAAAGTAGGCAGGATCTGATCACTCCTCTGTCAGAAATAACGTTTCCGTCCCCTTGCGGGGAAGAGTAAAAGGAAAGCTTTCTCGGGCTAATAACTACTTGTCTAAATAAAAGGTTTCCGTCCCCTTGCGGGGAAGAGTAAAAGGAAAGGCCCCCTACTGTAAACAATGTGTCAAGGGGAGATGCTGACTAAATTGTTTCCGTCCCCTTGCGGGGAAGAGTAAAAGGAAAGGCCACAGAAAACACAATTGGAAATAAGGAGTTTGGATGTTTCCGTCCCCTTGCGGGGAAGAGTAAAAGGAAAGTCAGACGAAGTGGAGAGGTAGTTGGTGCTTATTGGTTTCCGTCCCCTTGCGGGGAAGAGTAAAAGGAAAGAATGGTGGAATCACAACTGATCCATCAGGAAATGTAGCGTTTCCGTCCCCTTGCGGGGAAGAGTAAAAGGAAAGGTGCTTTAGACTTGGCCAATAAGGTTACGTCAAGTATCAGTTTCCGTCCCCTTGCGGGGAAGAGTAAAAGGAAAGCGGCACAAACATCACATACTTCTGATCATAATGACTGGTTTCCGTCCCCTTGCGGGGAAGAGTAAAAGGAAAGTGGAATGGTGCAGGAAGCTTCTAGTAGCGTTGGTATAGGTTTCCGTCCCCTTGCGGGGAAGAGTAAAAGGAAAGTTCAGAAATGGAAAACCCTGGAACATAGACATTTGCAAATGGTTTCCGTCCCCTTGCGGGGAAGAGTAAAAGGAAAGCTAAATGCTTTTTATGTGTTGATACTGTTAAAAAGTTTCCGTCCCCTTGCGGGGAAGAGTAAAAGGAAAGAATTCCATGACTACTCAAGAAATTTCCAACACCCAAGTGTTTCCGTCCCCTTGCGGGGAAGAGTAAAAGGAAAGAGTTCGCTGAGGAAGCCTTACGGGGAGAGAGTTTCAGAAGCCAAATCGACGCAGCTATTTTTTGATTGTCAACAAGCAAAAATTAATGCGAAAATTTGGATTACTTAATTCCTGAAACCGTTGCTAGGAGTGCCATCGACACACCGAAACCAAGAAAACAGTGTTTCGCGGAAGCTGCGAGGTGCGTCGGTGAACTTGCTGCAACTAAGAAACCTAGTTACGGCAAGGGTTTGAGCTTTATTCAGTTTTCAAAGTTCGGGGGCTACACACCTAAGCGAGTAACTTAAGCATTAGAGTACCTTTGGCAAAAACACCTTGTCAAGTTGGTTGGGTAAAATTGTGATATTTCTTCAACCATTGCAGCATGGTGGAGATGGTGCGTTACGCGATCGCGCTTCGCACCCTACATATAACTGATATCATGTCTGGGAAGATTACCCATAATGTAGAGACGTTATATATAACGTCTCTACAAGTTTTTCAGGTAATACAGATTTAATTTTTGGAGAGGTCTATTGGAGTGTGAGAGTCATTGTTTCAAGAAATTTGATTTGAATTGAAGCGATCGCCTATCTTTAAAATTTATATAATAAGTGCGTACATTTTCCCATTATAAATATTAATATCAAAAAAATTAGGTTCTGTCAAGGGTCTTTGAATTACTCATTGACGGAGAGCAACTTTTATCTTCCAGTAGCGATCGTTATAGAAGCTTTTGTTAATTCAACAGTCTAATATTTCTCTGATCACACTTTTTAAATCGGCATCAGCAGGGCGTTTGGCAAACTGCTCATGACTGTAAATCCACACCAGTTTAATTGTACAAGTAGTTGCGTTTACCAAATACATTAGTCTAATTTGTCCCGAAGCTCCTTTTGCCACCCAGAGTTCTAACTTATGAAATGTCCATCCTTCCGGCAATTGAATCTTTCCTGGTAAAGGTTCATTACGAGAGTTTCTCGGATATCGATCATCAATCAAATCTTCCAAAGTTTTTGTAATCAGTTCAACAAAGCTGTTTCTATGAACTTTTGCCAATTTCTTGAAAGAACGCCGGAAATTATCAGATGATTCAATCGAGAAGGGAGTTGAGCCAGTCACGCACTTCTCCTTTACCAATAGGATTTGAAGATTCTGAAGTTAAGGCATCCTCTAAAATTTTAGACATTGTTGGTTCGTATGCAGGATGCTCGCGTTCGATTAAATCAAGTTTTTGATAACCTAATGCTTTCATGTCTTCCAGAAGAATTGGCTCTGTTGAACTTGCTTCAGGTGGTAAACCTTTACGCGCTTTTTTCCAAGGAAATTCTCCGTGAGTCATATCACTTAGCCGATAAGCATGATAGCCACCGAAATATGTCCAAATTTCTTCTAAAAGTTCTTTTTTGTCAGAAGGAAGTTCTAATAGGAATTCTTTGCTAGGAATGGGTAGCTGTTTAGCTTCAAACTCATTATAAAACCTATATGCAATAGGACAAACAGGGCCGTAGCGCCAAGCCTGTATTTCTTCTGCAAATAATGGCTCATTGTACATTGCTAAATGCAAGCTTTGAGCATAATAAAGAAGCTTCTGAACTTTCATGTTGGTTATATGAGCGTCTATGCCATCTTCATAAGCTCTAATAATGAAGTATTTAGCTGCTTTGAGACAGTCAATCATAACTCAACCTACAGCCTGTTATAAGCTGCCAATTTTAACAAATTTATAGGATATCAACAATTAGTATTATAGAAAAAAATGCTAAATAGTACAAGTGTATTGAGAATGCTGTTTCTACAACTATGACTATATATTAGTATCCACCAGATTAGTATCCACCAGATAACTCATAATATTTCATCTTCTCTGGTGTAAATACTCTCTCTGCTAATAGCTGCATCGGAAAGCGGAGGTGCTAAAAAGTAGAATTTGTCAAGAGATCGGGGAATTACGATCGCTCTTTGAGTTGTTCCCTTTGTCCGATCGCAACAACTGCTTGAACTAACAATTCTGGTTCCAGGGGTTTGGTAACGTGCTTTTGATAACCATTGGCTAAGGCGCGATGGCGATCGTCTTCTCTAGCGTAAGCAGTTAAAGCGATCGCTGGAACACTCCCCCCTTTTTCCGCTGGTAAAGCCCGAATCTGTTGGATCAACGAATAGCCATCGACTTCGGGCATCCCAATATCGCTGACTAACACATCAGGTTGAAAAGATTCCAGATTTGCCAGCACTTCCGATGCAGAGGCAACGGTGAGAACTTCGGCACCGTATTGGGTAAGCATTACCGTTAATAGCTGACGGGCATCAGGGTCATCATCAACTGTCAGGACTCGAAATCCCGTGAGATCGGCTTCTTGATTTAGCAGATCCTCTGCCTGTTTAATTTCCGGTGCCACATTTAGCAAGGGCAACCAAACTGTAAAAGTAGCTCCTAACCCAACCCCTGGACTTTCAGCGTTGATTGTACCACCGTGAGCTTCCACCAACTGACGGACGATCGCTAATCCCAACCCCAACCCTCCATACTTGCGAGTAGTTGAGGCATCTTCTTGCCGGAACGATTCAAAGATGTGGGGAAGAAAATCCGAGTTAATGCCTTTGCCAGTATCTCTAACTGTAATTTCTGCTTGATTGCCGACTCGTTCCATCTGGATGTCTACTCGCCCCCCATTAGGAGTGAATTTGATCGCATTAGAGAGCAGATTCCAAATAATTTGCTGAAGACGGGCGGAATCACCTGATACTTGCCCAATATTCGGTAATATGGCATTAAGTGAGATGGCTTTAGCTACAGCTGCGGTTCTAACTGTCTCGATCGCAACTTCAATCACAAAGGACAGATTGACAGACGTAACATTTAAGCTGAGTTTACCGCGAAGAATTTTGGCAACATCCAGCAGATCATCAATCAATTGCGTTTGTAACCGGGCATTTCGCTCAATGGTGGCAAGGGCTTGGGCGGTGCGATTTTCATTAAACTTCCGAGTTTGCAACAGCTTTGCCCAACCCAGGATCGGGTTTAGGGGCGATCGCAATTCGTGGGACAGCACCGCTAGAAACTCATCTTTGATTCGGTTGGCGCGTTCTGCGGCTTCCCGTGCGGCTTGTTCTTGCTGCAAAAGGCGATCGCGTTCGATTTCCAGTTGTTTTTGGGCTTCGATATCCGTTGCCGTACCAAACCATTTAGTAATTTGTCCTTGCTCATTCTTTTGCGGAATTGCTTGGTGCAAATGCCAGCGATACTCCCCATTTGCCTGTTGCATCCGACCTTCGGCTTGATAGGAAGTTCCCTGTAACACTGCTTTAGTCCATTTTTGGCTCAAAATAGGTAAATCTTCGGGATGGACAACTTCTTCCCATCCCCTTAAGCGGACTTGTTCTAGCGTTACCCCTGTAAACTCAGTCCAGCGTTGATTGACATCCAGTAACGCACCTTCGCCGTTAGCTGTCCAAACTAATTGGGGGATCAATTCTGCTAAACAGCGGTAGCGTTCTTCGCTTTGGCGTAAAGCTTCTTCTGCTTGTTGGCGATCGGTAATATCTGTATTAGTGCCAAACCAACGTAACACTCTGCCCTGTTCATCCCGAACTGGAACGGCGCGAGAGAGAAACCAGCGATATTGTCCATCTTTACCACGCAAGGGGAAGGTATCTTCCCAAGGTTCCCCAGTTTCCATGCAGTAACGAAACTTGGTAACGACTCGCTCAACATGATCTGGGTGATGGACTTTCTGCCAGTCCCAACCTTGCATTTCTTCTAAGGTTGTATTTGTATAGTCAAACCAGCGCTGATTGTACCAGAAGATCCACCCGCTTTCATCTGCCATCCAAGCAAATTGAGAAATGTTATCTGCCAAGGTACGAAAGCGTGCTTCGCTTTCTGTGAGTTCCTGTTGTGTTTGGGTGAGATCGGTAACGTCCATTACGGCTACCCCGACTCCGATTACTTCACCATTCGGTAAACAAACGGGATAATGATTTGCGATCGTACTCCGAAAAACTCCCGGTCTAACTTCACCGCTAAACTTCACATTCAGGACGGGTTCTTGAGTTTCCATAATTTGCAGCAACATCGGGGCAAACTGTGATGCCATTTGCGGCACAACTTCCCACAAAGTTCTTCCCCAATGCTCACTTAATGGGAGTTGATTGAGTTTAGCTAAAGCTTCGTTGCCATAAAGGAAGCGGAGTTCCCGATCGAACAAAGCTAAAGTAATGGGGGAGGCGGTGATAAATGCTTGCAAAATGGCTTCGCTGCGCTGGCGTTCTAGTTCTACTTGTTTGCGATCGCTAATATCTTTAAATAAAATAGCAACTCTTCGGCTTTCTGGTTCTCCAATGCGGAAAGCGGAAACCTCAAACCAGCGCTTCATCACTTCCGAACCATTTTCAAAACGAGTGGGTTCGCCTGTCAGTGCAACTTTACCGTAAATCTCAAACCAATGTTCTTCCAAATCTGGCAACAGCTGACGTGCTGTTTTACCCCGTGCTTCTTTGAGTCCGGTTTGGGATTCAAATAACGGGTTCATTTCCAGAAAGCGGTAATCAACGGGTTTTTCCTGTTCGTCAAACAACATTTCCACAACACAAAACCCTTCATTCATCAACTCAAATAAAGCGCGATAACGTTCTTCAGTTTCTTTGCGTTCGTGAATGTCAATTACTGAACCGATGTATCCTTTAAATTCTCCATTTTCCCCGAACCAAGGGCTTGCGGCATCGATCGCCCAGCGATATTCACCATCCTGACGACGCAAACGATATTCCAATTGAAAAGCTTCTCGATGCTGATTTGCTTGAAAAAAGATGTCTCTGGAAAATTGTCGATCGTCTGGATGCACCGCCTCTAACCAGCCAAACTCCAGTCCCGTTGCTTCAGTTTGTCCAGTGAACTCGTACCAATTTTTATTCAGATAAGTGCAAAAACCTCTGGTATCCGTTACCCAAATCATGATCGGTGCGTTATCTGCCATATTGCGGAAGCGTTCTTCACTCTGGCGCAAAGCTGCTTCTACTTGAATTCGCTCCGTAATCTCTTCACAAACAATGCTGATCCCAATTACCTTTTCCCCATCTTTCAAGGGCAAAAAGTGTTCTAACCAAGTGCGTTTCACTCCCGGTTGGGCAGGGGTTTCACCATGAATTTTGACATTCAATAGCGGTTCCCCGGTTTGCAAAACTGTGGACAAAGGTTGTGTGGCGCTTTCCGTAAGACCAGGTAGCAATTCTTGCATAGTGTGCCCAATATGAGCTTCTACTGGCAATCCATTGATTTTGGCTAGTCGTTGATTAATTCGCCTAAAGCGAAGATCGGCATCCAGAATCCCCAAACCAATGGGGGCAGATTGGTAAATAGCTTCAATTTCGGTTGTGGGAAACTGTTTTTCATTGCGTTGTCGTTCCCGTTGCTGCTCACAATTTGCGATCGCACTCTCCATCGCTAACCGTAAATCAGCCGCAGTCATTCGCTCTTCGATCAAATAATCCGCTGCCCCATTTTTGAATGCCCGCACCGCTGCCTCTGTACGATCGCTGCCAATGACTACGATTGGCGGACAGTGGCCCATCTGTTCCTTCAGTTGCCGAAGTATATCCCAGTTTCCACAGAGTTCCAGAAGAATGCCGTCAATCTGCTTGGCTTGCGCTATTACCGGATTTAGACTATGGTATCTTTCTGTAAGAATTGTATATCTAAAATTTTCCTCCTGCTGTAATTGATACCGATAATCGTTGTTGCTCTCCTCAGAGTCAGCAATTACAAGAACGGTTCGATGAGTTGACATTCTTAAGATCCTATCGGCAGAGTTGTTCACAAATCAGTCAAGACTACTGGTTTAATTTATTCGATGATTTTCATAACCTTTGCACGGTAATCCGATAATAGTTGGAACAACCAGGAAATCAGTCCTGCTAAAACTCCTTTTAATTTATCAAAAAAGAGCAATTTCCGACTGGAGCCTAAAATTTTAAATTGCATCCCCCATAACAAATGACCAATGACAAATCACCAATGACCCGCAAAGTTCTACTATACTTATTTAGTTATCCGTTGCTGCTATAGCTTTGAGCGCATGACAGTAGATTCTTCTATTACTTCGGCATTGGAAAAACTTCCTGAAACTCCAGCGGAAACAGTTCCGCCACCTGCAATGGACACAATTACTCAGAGTCAAAGTAATGCTGAGCCTGTTACTCCCTTGCAAGTTCACCTGAAAGCTGAATCAGGAAAGCTATTATTAATTTTGCCCCCGCAAACGCAACCAAAGGAAGCGCCTACCGTGTGGTCAGACCTTTGGTTACAACTAAAACAGCGTTTAAATGCTGGGGAAAAGTTTTGGGAACCAAATACTCCGGTACATTTAATTGCCGAAAGTTGGTTATTAGATGGGCGACAATTACAAGAAATTGCTGAGGCGCTGGCGGAAAGTAAGCTGGTGTTAAAACTAGTTCAGACTAGTCGCCGTCAAACTGCTGTGGCTGCTGCTACTGCTGGTTATTCGGTGGAACAGGAATCTGCGATCGCCTATATTAATCAAAATCAGCTAACAGCAACTAAACCTGGACAACCTTTTTTAGAACCACTTTATTTAGAAACAACTTTGCGTTCAGGGGTAGAAATTCGTCACCCTGGAACTGTGATTGTTTTGGGAGATGTTAATCCTGGTAGTTCGATAATTGCTGATGGTGACATTATAATTTGGGGTCGTTTGCGCGGTTTTGTTCATGCTGGCGCAAGGGGTAAGCGCGAATGTTTAATTATGGCTTTGCAAATGGAACCAACTCAACTTCGCATTGCTGATTTTGTCGCCAGAGCCCCGGAAAATTCCCCAGTGCAATTCTCCCCAGAGGTTGCTTATGTGACTGATGAAGGGATTCGGATTGCAAAAGGACTTGGTTTTCAAAGACCCGATGTTTCTTAAAAAGCAGAGGTTTAGGGATGCTAGAAAATTATCTAAGGGTGGGTTTGATTTTAATTCTGGGGCGGCAATTACAGAATATTCTGCTAAGGCCGCCCCTACAAAATTACCAATTACCAATTTTTTAAGTTATTATGGCGCGAATTATTGTTGTTACTTCTGGTAAGGGAGGGGTAGGAAAAACTACCTCTACTGCTAATATTGGCATGGCTTTGGCATCTCGTGGGCATAAAATAGCGGTGTTGGATGCTGATTTTGGTCTGCGAAATTTGGATTTATTGTTAGGTTTAGAAAACCGGATTGTTTACACGGCTTTAGATGTGATATCGGGCGAATGTCCGCTAGAAGAGGCTTTGGTAAAAGATAAGCGACAGCCAAATTTAGCTTTGCTTCCGGCGGCACAAAATCGCACTAAAGATGCCGTGAATCCTGACCAAATGAAACAGTTAGTTACTGATTTGGCGAAGGATTATGACTATGTGTTAATTGACTGTCCGGCGGGAATTGAAATGGGATTTAAAAATGCAATTATTGCAGCAAAAGAAGCAGTGATTGTGACTACGCCGGAAATTTCTGCGGTGCGAGATGCTGACCGAGTAATTGGTCTTTTGGAAGCCCATAGTATCAAGAAAATTCACTTAATTGTAAACCGAATTCGTCCGGCGATGGTACAGGCAAATAATATGATGTCTGTACAAGATGTGCAGGAAATTTTGGCAATTCCCATATTAGGTATTGTCCCAGATGATGAGAGGGTAATTGTTTCGACAAATCGAGGGGAACCTTTGGTTTTGAGTGGGAGTAATTCTTTGGCAGCGATCGCATATCACAATATTGCCCGTAGATTAGAGGGGGAAAAAGTACCTTTTCTCAGTTTGGAAACTCCGCCAGAAGGTTTCTGGCAACGTCTGGGTCGCTTTTTTGGCAAAAAATCGGGCTAATCTAAATTGTTAGCTTCCCTTTTCCTTCTCTCCCCAAGGAAGCAGAAGTAGGAGATAATAGATTATTTATGCTCTGGGACAATTGTGAATTTAAAAAATCAATAATCTCTGGTTTTATTCTCTTGTGGGTAAACGAGCATGATCAATGAATTTTGGGAAAAAATATCTTCTTGGACAAATAATAATAATAATAGCCGTGATGAGGTGAAACGGCGATTAAAATTGGTTCTAGCGCACGATCGCACCGGACTTTCTCCCCAAGAGTTAGAAGAAATGCGAAAGGAGATCGTAGAAGTAATTTCTCGTTATGTGGAACTTGACACGGAAGAATTTGTGTTTTCTATTGAAAATAATGAAAGATCTTCGGCTTTAATTGCTAATTTAC
>JBAVZX010000126.1:0-4887 GCA_049589015.1 Phormidium sp.
CAGTAAAAGGCCCGCTTTTCAATAGGATATAATTATATTCTGAAAAATTCCAAGCTTGTGGTTGTGGGGTTTGTGGTTGGCTAATTTGTGGCGTTTGGTTATTTCTGGCTTGGGGAGTGGAGGGAGTCACAGGAATTACGCCATTTTCGGGGAGTCTTGGTTGATAGCTAACTGCTAGTCCGTCTGGTGCGATCGCACTTAAAATAAACACCAGAAAACTTAAAATTAACAACCAACCCATTTGTTGTTTCCAGACTCGCAACGGAATTCTGGCTGTTAATGTCAGTAAAATTAATAATAATACTAAGCCAATTCGCAACAGAGAATTTGCCAAAATTGGGGCAAACAAAAAACTCATTAACCAAGCAAGTTTTACTCTGGGATCGAGTTTATGTAACCAAGTTATCGGTTGTTCTAGATAAAGTCCTAAAGGTAGTGCTTTTAATAGATCCATTTTTGTCCTTTGTCACTGGTTAGCCCAAAATTTGGTTTTTTTTTTACCACAGATGTCCACAGATAAACACAGATGAACACAGATTCTATATAGAGGTTATCTGTTTTTGCATGAGTTCTTTTTTAGTACGCAGATGAAAGCAGATAAACGCAGATAAACGCAGATAGTATATGGAGGTTATCTGTTTTTGTCTGTGTTCTCTTTGTTTACCATTACTTACTACTGTTTACCACTAGCTTTAAACGCGAGTTGCGCGATTTTTACTTCCGCTTTCTACTTCACGGGCTTTCTTTCCGCGCCAAAGTAAGCGCAATGGTGTACCTCTAAAGCCTAATTGTTTGCGGAATTGGCTTTGAATATAACGCCGATAGTTATCATTAAAACGCTCAGGAGTGTTGACAAAAAGAACGATTGTTGGTGGTTCGCTGGCGACTTGTGTACCATAATAAAGTTTGCCTTGTTTACCTTGACGGCTAACAGGTGGACTATGCCATCTTAAGGCTTCTTCAATTACTTCATTAATTACGGCAGTGGATACTCGACGTTTATGTTCAGCGGCGGCTATTTCTACCAAATCAAGAATTTTTTCTACTCTTTGTCCGGTTTGGGCGCTAACAAAAATTCCCTCAGCCCATTCGATAAAATTCAACCGCGATTTTAGGTCTTCTTGATGATCGTAAATGGTGTAGGAATCTTTTTCGACTGCATCCCATTTATTGACGACAATTACACAGGCGCGACCTTCTTCTTCAATGCGTCCGGCTAATTTTTGGTCTTGTTCGGTAACGCCATCTAAGGCATCTATTACTAATAGGACAACATCGGCGCGACGGATAGCTTTAAAAGCGCGGTTAATGCCGAAAAATTCTGGGCCGTATTCGACGTTTTTCTTTTTGCGAATTCCGGCGGTGTCAATTAAGCGGAACTGTTTATCCTTGTGTTGAATTACGGTGTCGATCGCATCTCTAGTAGTCCCCGAAATTGGGCTAACAATAGCGCGATTTTCCCCAACAAAAGCGTTTAACAAACTCGATTTTCCTACATTCGGACGACCGACAATAGCGACTTTAATTTCTTCGGTTTCCTCTACTTCTTCAATAGATGGCAAAAAGGTAATTAATTGATCGAGTAATTCGCCTGTACCGTTACCATGAATCCCAGAAACAGCGTAAGGTTCGCCTAATCCTAATTCCCAAAATTGGGCAGCTTGAGTTAAACCTTGATCGGGAGATTCGCATTTATTAACTGCTAACAGAACGGGTACAGTTTGAGTGCGTAACCATTCAGCGATTTCTTCGTCTCCTGCTGTTGGCCCAGTTTGTCCATCTACTACAAATATAGCGGCAGTTGCTTCGGCTAATGCGGCCATTGCTTGTTCGCGGATCAATGGTAAAAATTCGGTGTCGTCGTCGAAAACTAAACCGCCAGTATCAACAACGGTAAATTCGCGATCGCACCAGTAAGCACGGCGATAAGTGCGATCGCGTGTTACTCCTGGTTGATCGTGAACAATAGCATCTTTTCCCCCTGCCAAACGGTTGACAATGGTTGATTTGCCCACATTGGGGCGACCGATAATAGCGACTACAGGCAATGGCATGATTAAAAAGCAAAGAGGCAGTAATGGTGTTGAGGGTTGTTAGGGGTCGAGTAGAATGTTGCCACTCTACCCTCCCATTCAAAACCGTGCTTGCGACTTTCACCGCACACGGCTACTTGTTGTTCCGGTACTTGTCATGTATACCGCTTGCCCTTTGAGGGCTTAGGCGATTAGAAAGGGTTTTGTTCAATATACCTTTCTAATTCTTCGTTGCCGACAACTTGTTTATCGCAAGCTGTTTTGTGGTCGTGGCAATGTCGATGGAGAAGTTGTTTGTTATTGACCTTTTCAGTTCCACCGAGGGAGGTTCTGATGATGTGGTCTATTTCCATTAAATCCCCATCTTTGAAGAGTAATCCGCAGTGGGCGCATTTCCCGTATTGTGCCTTCAGGAGATACGAAATCCTTTTTGGCAGTTCCGGGTTCTGTCCTATTCTTGTACTCCAGTATATGATGTCCCCGTCATACGGACTTTTGTTTCCGACTACCTTAGTGTGCCTGACTATTGGAGTTTCGGCGTGTTTGAGTAGTCTTAGTGGGTTTTCTTCTCTTGTGTAGAATACCCATTTTCTTCCGTTGACGGTGTGGAAGTACTTTTTCATTACCTTAGTAATGTGTTTCCTTCCCCTTCTTCTGACCACCCATGCTCTGAGTTGTTGATACATGATACTGTCAGCTTTGGAAAAAGTTTCCTTACTGACCACACACGAGTAATAGTTGCTCCACCCTTTGATTACAGGATTAATATGCTTGATAAGCGATGCCTGTGTTTGATTCTTATGTTTGTGGATGATTTTACCCGTTTTTGTCGTGTGTTTTTTCAACGCCTCTTTGCTGGGTTTGATGTTGGTTTTGAAGTCTAGTATTTGACTTTTTCTTCCGCCTGTTTTTCCATAGTGAGTTTTTCCCACCTTGTATTGGCGAATATTGAATCCCAGAAAGTCAAATCCGATATTTCCCTCATACTTGTGGAGGGTATGAGAAATTCTCGTTTTACTATCTTTCAACCTTAAACCCATGCCATTCAGGAATTCTTCTATCTTCTGCTTACATCTCTGGACTATGGTTATGTCCTTGTGTAATATCACAAAGTCATCGGCATATCGAACTAGACAAGCGGTTTTGGACACCTCTTTAACTAGTGATTCCATACCATGAAGGGCTATATTGGCGAGTAATGGTGAGATTACTCCACCTTGAGGGGTTCCCTCAGATGTAGCTGTAAATGTTCCCTCATCTATCGCTCCCGCTTTTAACCATGCTTTGATTTGTTTTCTCATGGTGGGGAACGTATTTAATTTGCATAGAAGAGCCTGATGGTTGATTCTATCGAAGCATTTTTCTATGTCAGCATCTAGCACATATTTTGGCATTTTGTTGATACTGACATATATTTGTCCGATAGCATCATGACTTGAGCGCCCTGGTCTGAATCCATAACTGTTTGGCTCGAAGTGAGCTTCCCATTCTGGTTCCAGCGCTAGTTTGACTAGCGCCTGCAATACACGGTCATGTATGGTCGGTATGCCCAAGGGTCGTTTTTCGTCTCTTCCCGGTTTGGGTATCCAAATCCGTCGTGCTGGTTTGGATTTGTGTGTTAATCTCAGGTTATTTGCAAGTTTTACTCGCGCTTCTGGGGATAGGCTTTTCTTCCCATCCACTCCTGCCGTTTTCTTGCCTTGGTTGTCCTGAGTGACCCTTCTTACCGCCAGACATTTTGCTGACCAAGACTTCATCAGTGTTTTCTGGAGTCTGCGTTGTACTCTGACATCACCACGTTGAGCGGCTCGGTAAATCCGTTTTTGCAACTTGTAAACACGCTTTTCTATTCCTCTCCAAGGTAGCTTTTTCCATTTTTCATGGGCTACCCCTTTGAAGATAGGGATATCGTGTGACCATTCCATCCTGAAACTTAGTTCGGCTTTAGACATATATATTGCTACTTACTGCCTTACCTTCCGAATCAACGTGCCTACGTCAGCTTATCTCCCGCGTTACCAGGAGCATTTGCTTCTTAGGCAATCCCACTCAATGTGCCTTGCGCCTGAGTGACTGCTTATGGTATCGACCGACCTAAGAGAACACATTGAGTTACTTCGTTCCTAGCCACCGTTTAACGCTAGTTTTAGGTTCTTTCTATCCGCCGGGGTAATTTTGGATGCAGTCTTAATAGAAGGTTGAGTCCATTAAGCGTTAGCATTTGAATGTAGAATCATTTGCCTTTACCCTTTCCCGATTGAGCAGTTCATCCCTGCTCATTTTGGGCAAGCCAATAACCTGCGTAGGCTTGTCAATAGTGACGACGGTTCAGTAGGAAGTTCGATTACTAACCATGACTAGCTATACGTGACGAGATTTATCGGTCAGGTTCCGATATACCGCCTTACTTTCCCAGCTTTTCCGGTTTGATACTCATTCTCTCCAGAATGGGATATGTTGTCACCACTTGCATCTGTGGGAGTGGAATTTCACCACTACGGTGGTTAAGTTGTCAAAGGCTTGTTTCAGCCACTACAACTGGCTGAGAGCCTTTGCCCTGTTTTCACTTCAGTTCTTTGACTTTTCATTTTGACAGGAACGAATCGCACCAACCTTACTATTGTAGCGACTAGTTCACACTATGTAGTTGCGCTTTAGCACCAAAAATGCCAAAAACTAAAAAATATCTGGATCTACATCTGTGTTCATCTGTGGATACCTGTGGTTAAAAAAATCTGCTCATTTCAGTAGCTATTACATAATAATAATGTGAGGAATAGAACTTTACTGAAAGAAATCAAATGTTTAATTAGTCATTATCCCCAAAATTTATATAAATTCAATTCTTCTTCAT
>JBAVZX010000127.1:0-7878 GCA_049589015.1 Phormidium sp.
ACAGTATACCAGTAATTAACAGTTTAATTTACAACCTTGGTATTGCTAATAAAAATGCGATTCGGTCATTTGTAAAAGAGCAGCAATTTGCTGATAGTAATCGAGTTAATGAGGAAATTATCGAAGCTTATTTAGAATCTGCTTCCCAACCAAATGCGGAATATGCAGCACTATCTTTTGTGCGGGGAGATTTATCGTTTGATTTATCTTTGTATATCTCGCAATTAAACGTACCGACCGCTTTTATTTGGGGAAAAGAGTCTCAGTTCACTAAGCCAGAAATTGGTAAGAGATTAGCTGATTTAAATCCGCAGTCAGTGCGTTATTTTCAAGAGTTAGAAAATGTGGGTTTAACTCCACAGTTAGAAGTTCCAGCAGTGACAATTGGGTTAATTCGCAAATTTTTGCATTTACTTACTGTCAATTAATAACGACTTCAGTCTGTTGTTTCCCAGATAGCAGGACTGTTGTAGGGGGGGGTTTGTAAATAATTTATCTTCAAGTAACCCAGCTAATTTACTAAACCCGTCCCTACTCACAACAAAGAACTTAACTAAGAACTTTTTCTAAAATTAGTTTAGAACGTTTTACTGGTTCAGGAACGGTTACTGGATAATTACCAGTAAAGCAAGCGGAACAGAAATTATTGGGATTTTCTCCGGTAGCTTTGAGCATTCCTTCCCAGCTGAGATAAGCTAAAGAGTCAACCTCAATTTGTTTGGCTATTTCCCCTACTGATTTAGTAGCAGCAATCAATTGGTCTTGATTGTCTGTATCAATGCCATAAAAGCAAGGGTGAGTGACTGGGGGTGAAGAAATTCTCATGTGAACTTCTGTTGCGCCAGCATCTCTTAAAGCTTTAACTATTTTACGGCTGGTGGTTCCCCGGACAATGGAATCATCGACAATTACTACTCGTTTCCCAAACAAAACATCTTTGAGGGGATTGAGTTTCATGCGAATTCCAGTTTCCCGCATTTTTTGGGTTGGTTGAATGAAGGTGCGACCTACGTAGCGATTTTTAATCAAACCTTCAGCATAAGGAATTCCCGAAGCTTGGGAAAAACCAATGGCGGCGGGAATGCCAGAATCTGGTACTCCAATCACAATATCTGCATCTACGGCTGATTCTGCTGCTAATATTCTGCCAATCCGCATCCGATAGCTGTATAACGATTCACCTGACATGATGCTATCTGGTCGGGCAAAGTAAATCATTTCAAAGATACAAAGTTTCGGCTGGGGTTGTTTTGTCCAATGAAAGGATGCTAAACCAGCTTCAGTAATCCAAACTAATTCTCCTGGTTCCACGTCTCGCAGGTATTCTGCGCCAATAATGTCTAGTCCGCAGGTTTCGGAGGCGAGAACGTAGCGAACTGGGTCACTTGGCAAAGTGCCAATTACTAAGGGACGAATGCCGTTCGGGTCACGAACACCCATAATTCCTTGGGGGGTGCCAATTACTAAACTAAAGGCTCCTTGGCATTGATGAAAAGCTCGGATTGCGCCTTCTAACCAGTCGTGTCCTTCGTTGATTTCTTCAGCGATCGCATGAGCGATCATTTCCGAATCAGTTGTGGTAAGTAAGTTACAGTCCCGTTTTAGTAATTCTTCCCGTAAGATTGGTGTATTGACAAGATTGCCATTATGTGCTAAAGCAAGCTTCCCTAACCGAGTCTCTACAACTGCTGGTTGAGCATTGACAACTCTACTGGAACCTGTCGTCGAGTAGCGAGTGTGTCCGACAGCTAAAGTACCAGTCATTTCGTGCAGAATGGTTTCATTGAAGACTTGAGAAACCAACCCCATCTCTTTACGTAGATGCACTTGTTTCCCTTGAAAAGTGGCAATTCCTGCTGATTCTTGACCTCGGTGTTGCAAAGCATACAGCCCAAAGTAAGTAAGTTTGGCGACATCTTCTCCAGGGGCGTAAATCCCAAAAACGCCACAAGCTTCTTCGGGCTTATCTGGGCGATTTTGATTGATTTGGGCAGGATACTCTTCAGAGTCTAGGGAATGGTTGGGAATCATGCTACGGTTTGGCTCCTAAGTTTGAGATACAGAATCAGATAGAGGCTATGAAAGCAAAAAAATTAACGAGAGTTAACCTAACTTAATATCTTCTTAACAATAGCATTGTTAAAAGATGATCTCTCTAGCAAACTGAACTTAGCAGTTAAGGGCAGTTTGGCTAGAAATTCGCCAGCTAATTTTGCTAACATATTTTTCTTGGTAGTTTCACACTCGATAGGACTCAGACAAGACAAGGCTTTTGCCAGTTGAGTAGAACTTGTAAACTAAACTGCTAAACGACGTTCAATTGCGTGGAAATAGCGATCGCCTGCCACTGCAATGCTAACGTCGATTAAGAACACATTGTCAGATGTGAGAATCCGTAAATTGTGATTTGCTTTTCCCACCCTGCCAATCTTTTGCCAATTTGAGCCTAGTACTTCATGTAAATATGATTCCCAAATTTCTGCGTAATCTTGCATTACCGAGACTAAAATTCTCGCGCCACCTTCTCCAAACAGCAGATTATCCCAACGCTGAATTTGTTCTGCAGAAACCCCTAAGTTAATTTCTGCACCCAACTTACCGCTGATGCAAGCTTCCGCCAAAGCAACAGCGAAACCTCCCTCAGCACAATCATGAGCCGAACGAACCCAACCTCGACCAATTCCTTCTCGACAAGCAGCTTGCACAATACGTTCCAAATCATAATCTATTTCTGGCGGTTTTCCCGCAACAATCCCGTGAATTGCCGCTAAATATTCCGAAGCACCCAGAACAATTTTCGATTTTTGATTTTCGATTTTCGATTCTATTGGTAAACCCAAAAGATAGATAACATCGCCTTCACTTTGCCAACCTTGACCGCAAATTTTAGTAAGATCGGTAATAATTCCCACCATGCCAATTACCGGAGTTGGATAAATCGGTTGGGGAATTCCTTCACTATCGAGAGTTTCATTATAAAGAGAAACATTTCCCCCAGTTACAGGTGTTTTAAACTCTTTGCAAGCTTCCGAAATTCCGCGACAAGCTTCTGCTAATTGCCAATAACCCACAGGTTTTTCAGGACTACCAAAATTCAGATTATCAGTAACAGCAACAGGTTCCGCACCAACACAACTCAAATTTCTCGCTGCTTCCGCAACAACTGCTTTTGCACCTTCGTAAGGATTAAGGTAAACATAACGGGAATTACAATCAACTGTTGCCGCTACACCTTTATTTAAAACTGCCGGATTTACCTCACCTTCCAAAGGACGAACCCTGACAACTGCGGCATCTGCGCCACCAGGAAACAAAACTGTATTGTTCTGAACTTGATGATCGTATTGACGGTAAACCCAACGTTTTGAAGCAATCGAAGGAGTATCTAACAAAGTCAAAAGGATATCATTCCAAGTTTGCAAATTGCCGGAAACTTCAATGCCTTCAGTTGTACAGACTGGGAGAGAATCAGGTTGCCATTCCCAAGCTTTTTTCACATATTCCGGCGCTTGGGGTAACAATTCTCGGTGATAAATTGGCGTATTATCTGCCAAAGCTGTTGCCGGAATTTCCGCCGCAACTTTTCCTTGAAACAGAATTCGCACAATTGATTCTTCGATAACTGTTCCAGCAACAACTGCTTGTAAACCCCAACGATGGAAGATATCTATTAATTCCTGTTCCCTGCCTTTGTGAGCAACAAATAACATTCTTTCTTGGGATTCAGATAATAGATATTCGTAGGGAACCATCCCAGTTTCGCGGACGGGAATTTTATCTAAATCTAATTCAATTCCTACCCCACCTTTAGCTGCCATTTCGGAAGTTGAACAGGTAATCCCCGCTGCACCCATATCTTGTGCGGCGACAACTGCACCTGTTTTAAAAGCTTCCAAACAAGCTTCTATTAAAGATTTTTCCATAAATGGGTCGCCTACTTGCACAGCAGGTCTGTCATCCATTGAAGCGTCACTCAGTTCCGCACTAGCAAAACTCGCGCCACCCATACCATCCCGTCCAGTGGTAGAACCAACATATAACACAGGATTGCCAATGCCATTTGCACCAGATTTAACAATTTCGGCAGTTTCCATTAATCCCATTGCCATTGCATTGACTAAGGGATTTCCTGAATAAGCGGGATCAAAGTAAACTTCGCCACCGATGGTGGGTACCCCAACGCAGTTACCATAGTTCGCGATACCTGCGACTACGCCGCTGAATATTCTCCGAGTGCGTGCATCTTCTAAAGAACCGAAGCGGAGGGAGTTTAACACGGCAATGGGACGCGCACCCATTGTAAAGATATCACGGAGAATGCCGCCAACGCCTGTGGCTGCGCCTTGGAATGGTTCGACGGCGGAGGGGTGGTTGTGGGATTCGATTTTAAAGGCTAATCTTTGTCCATCGCCTAAGTCTACTACTCCGGCGTTTTCTCCGGGGCCGACTAGGATGCGATCGCGCAGCGTGCCGCAGGCTTCGCCACTTGTGGGAAACTGTTTAAGTAAGGGTCGAGAATTCTTGTAACAACAGTGTTCTGACCACATTACGCCAAACATTCCTAACTCTGCTTTGTTAGGATGGCGACCTAGACGGTTAACGATTTCTTGGTATTCTTCGGGTTTTAGACCTTCGGAGGCGATTTCTTCGGGAGAAAAGGGAGTGTTAGTAGACATGGAACCTTGCACAGTAAGCACAGGGTTAATTTTAGCGATTGTTTGTACTGATTAGTCGTTTGAATCAGGAAATTTTTAGCATTTTTTGACTTATCTTTAGAGAATTTTGCTGTTTAAGTCAGTTTGTCTTTTTTTATGCGACAATTTAAAAATTTTAGTAAAAATTTCCGATAATCGTAAGTTTATTCAGTAGAATAGTCTAGGTTTTTCTGGCCTAAGTGTGATGTTCTCTCTTCGTAATTTGATTAATCGTAGAGTTCTAGCTGGCATCGTGGCATCAGTGCTAACGGTATCTGTAGCATTGATTGTCAAGTCTAATTTGCCAACTGAGGCACGTTCTAGGGTTTATAACACTGAAAGAGTAAGTCAGCGATCGCCAACGAAGCAGAAATACCGGAATAATTATCGCACTTCTGCTACTAGACGGACTAATCGAGTAGCCCAAAAAGTGCAATGGAATAAAAAATATGTCATCCTTAATAATCGCTCGCCGTTAAAAAATCGCTTAGGAAATAGAGCTAATCAATCTGTAAATCTAGTAGCCCAAACAGGTAATAGAAGAAGAACTAGGATAGGAAATTATTCAACTCCGGTAACTAATCGTTTTGGTGCAACTGGACGTAGACCATCTTCTACATTATGGAGAGCCGAAATTAAAAGAAGATACGGGATTGGAAATCATCCAACTCCTGTTACTAATAGATTTAACAGATTTAGCAGTTCTGGACGCAAATTTGCCAGTGAACCTTGGCGTGCTGCAATTAAGAGAACTTATGGTATAGAAAGTTCTCCAACTCCAGTAACTAATCGTTTTGGTGCAACTGGAAGCAGACCTTCTAGTGAGTTGTGGAGAGCAGAAATTAAGCGGAGATATGGAATCGGAAATGCGATTAGACAACCTGTAAATGAGCAAAGATAAATTTAGGTTGGGTGATGTTTTTTAAAGGTGTGGTATCTGCAATGACAATCACTTTTTATACTTCTCCAACATCAGAAGCGTTTCAGCTACCTCACGCTCTAACTCTTCTCTAGTTTGATCTGGAAATGGTGAGATATCGTACTTACTCATTAAGTCGGAAAGTTGCCATCTATCTATACCTAAAAGTTTTGCTGCTCTTCCAGCACTAATATCAGCGTACCGTAATAATGTCATTACGTAAGCTTCTTTTGCTTTTTTTTCTGCTTCTAATCTGACTGCTTCAGGTATTTGTGAAATCTCTAAATTGAATTTTACTTCTGTTTCCATTGTTGTCTCGTTAGCTAGGTTTCTTGTAAGACGTTGTGGATTAATTCTGCTGCTAGTTTTAGTTTATCGCGATCGGTCAAAGCTTCCAGGTCAATGGTAACGACTGACTTGCGTTTGGGTACGGGTGCGGATAGCGGTGCTGTGGGTAATTGTAAGCTTTCGTAGAAGTAATCAATAGTTTTGCCGTATATCCCTGCAAATGCGGGTAACTCCCTTTCAGCATCTACCTTGCGTTTCCCGTTTTCAATGGTAGATATAGCTTGCTGGCTCAAAATTATACCGTAGCTATTCTCTAGCTGTTCAATAACCTGCTCTTGAGTAAGACCGAGTGACTCACGAGTAGCTTTAAGACGCTTGCCCAAGGAAAACGCCATATCAAGAAATCGTGTAAAGGACAGTAAAATCCTATAAATTTCGTTAAGAACACTCTATCCGGGAAACGTATTGGTATACGATAATAATGTAAAAGAAAGTACTGCAAGATTTTGGTTAGTGAGATCATTACATAGGATGAACTCGCTGGCTAAAGTGCAGTGTTAAAAGCCAATCAATTAATAGATAAGTTAGAAAATTTCGCCTTTTGCTAAAAGGCTTAATATCGCTAATTTCACTTATATCAAAGAACTTTTAAGAAGACAGTTTAACTCTGGCAATTCCGCCTGAGTGTATTCCTGTCATGCGTGATGGGGTTAATCTAGCTATGTCTAAAAAATTGTGTATTTCTATTTTGAGTTTAACCGCTTTATTAGGTTTAACGGGAGGTTTATATGTAGTTAAAGAAGCGATTCAACCTCTAATTGCTCAAGCATATACAATGCGAGTCAATCTCTCTTTAGATCGTCAACCAAATGAAAGCTACGAAACCATAATTCGTAGAGCCGAAGCAATAGCCAGAGCAGCTGTTCAACGCAGTTTTGACAGTGACATTTTAGTTAATGATGCTTCTGTGATAATTACTTGTGACAATAATGGTTTAATAGCACCAATTATTTCTGTAAAAGTCAGTCGTTCTCAATGGAGTAATACACCAAATATTCAGAGATGGACAAGATATTATTCTAATAGCAGAACGCTGTTATCGTTTGATATAACTGCGGATAAAAATCAATCAGCATCAGCGAATGCTAGTATATGTGATTCTAATCAAGATTCTATTGGCAAACCGCTTTGCAAATTAGCAGAACTTTTAATAGGTAAGGCAAAATTTCAAGCGGCTACAACAGGAGCCGTATCTGCAAAACCTGAAGAAGTTGAAATTTTGGGTGCTGCTTGTCGCAAAGCTGTTCCCGCCTTATTAAAGGCACCTGCTACGGCACAGTTTCCCGAAGAGCCAATAGTTCGCGAAGTGGTAAAAGGTGTATATGTAGTAAATGGTAAAGTTGATTCTCAAAATAGTTTTGGGGCTTTATTACGGGGTAGCTATACTTGTATCTGGCGCAATACTCCACAAAAAGGAATTGAGCCTGTTTACATTAACGTTGATTAATTCTATTTGAATTTATTAAAGTGCGATCGCCTTGGAATTTACTACTTAATGAAAGTGCGATCGCTATATTTGTTAATTAAGAAATGTCAAAGCGATCGCCTTTCAATTTACTGCTTAATGAAAAGTGTGATCGCGTCAGCGTGCCGTAGGCATATCGCTCTGCTTGTTAATTAAGAAATGTCAAAGCGATCGCCTTTGAATTTACTACTTAATGAAAGTGCGATCGCCCCTGTTTTAAAACCTGATAAATTATCCTTTTGAAGTATCACCACCCGAAGCTTTTGCAGCCTGTCTCACCAATTCAATATCCAAACCTAAAGCTATAGCAATTTGTTCTACACTTAATCCAATTGCTAATAACCCTGGTACAGATTCCAACTTCCCTTCTTCCTTTGCTTCTTGATAAAACCTGGTTTGCTTTAAATCGCTTAATCCAAACATAGCTTCAATCTCCTGACGACTTTTGGTAG
>JBAVZX010000128.1:0-3449 GCA_049589015.1 Phormidium sp.
GTTATTCCCAGAAAAATTACTTTTAGAACAAATTACTCAATTAGATGGTAATGTTTCCGACTTAAAAATCGTAGTTTCCCAAGCCCAATTAGGAATAGAACCTGAAGTATTCCAAACTTTAGTAAAAGATTTATCCTATACAGCTTTTATCCAATATAGTTCTACAGATTTTTCTGATTACGATGTTGTTTTTCAAAGAAATATCCCTGGAGAGAGGACAATCCCAAGATTTAATCAAGTATCTAATTGGCAGCTAAAACCTTGGCAACATTACGCCAATCAACCGTTACAAGATCCCACCACTGAAATCGATCCAGAATTATTAGCTGAATGGCGAGATTTTCTGAGCAAAACTCTGCCAGAATATATGATTCCTAGTCATTTCATTGCTTTAGAAAAATTGCCCCTCACACCAAATGGAAAAATAGACCGTAAAGCTTTACCAGCACCAGGCACAACATTTAATGTAACAGATATTGAATTACCTGTTACATTAACCGAAAAATTGCTTGCCCAAATCTGGGCAAAGGTGCTTAAATATGAATTAATCGCCCGTAAAGATAATTTCTTCAAATTAGGAGGACATTCTTTGTTAGCCACTCAATTATGCTCCCGCATCCGTGACCAATTCAAAGTAGAAATCCCATTACAAAAAGTGTTTGAATCACCTAACTTGAATGAATTAGCAAATTATATCGACACCTGCTTATGGATTAATTCCTCCTCCGCAGATATGCAACCTTTAAACTCAGATGAAGAGGAAATCGAACTATGACTATGACCCAAAAAGATCAAATAGTTTCTTTAATGCTTCGCTTGCAGAACATGGGCTGCAAAATTTGGGCTGAAGATGATAAATTAAAAATTCGCACTAGCAAAAATGCCCTCAGTTCTGAGCTTAAGCAGGAAATTCAAACCAACAAAGCAGATATATTAGCCTTTTTAAATTCTGCTAAAGCCAGATCTATAATGTCAGAAGAAATTCCTAAATTATCAGATGATGCGCCGAAACTTCTGTCTTTCGCTCAACAACGTCTCTGGCTATTAGCGCAACTTCAAGGGCAATCAGCTAGTTACAATATGCCGATCGCTCTCCAATTAAAAGGCAACCTCAATATTAACGCCCTCCGCTCTAGTTTCGCTTATCTACTTAACCGTCATACCAGTTTAAGGATGTACTTTCCCACAATAGCAGGACAACCTCAAATTGCCATCCAAAATTTAGACAAAATCGAAATCTTAAACATAATAGACTGGCAAAAACTTGATGAACATCCTTATTCCCTAAATGTCCAAAATTTAATAAATATTCATGTTCAAGAACCATTTAACTTGAATACTGGCTCTTTATTTAAAGCCACATTATTACAACTAAAAGAACAGAAATATGTCTTACTAATTAATCTGCACCATATTATCAGTGATGGTTGGTCAATGGGAGTATTTGTAAAAGAATTATGCCAAGCTTATACCGACTTTTCCCAAAATCAAACCCCAAATCTTTCTCCCCTGCCTATTCAATATAGCGACTATGCAAATTGGCAAAGAAACTGGTTACAAGGAGAAATATTAGAAACCCAAATTAACTACTGGAAACAGCAACTAAAAGATGCTCCACCTTTAATCGAATTACCTACTGATTATCCCCGTCCAGCATTACAAAGTTACCAAGGAAAACGCTATACCTACTCTTTAACTCCTGAATTAAGTGCTGCTATTAAAACCTTCAGTCAACAGCAAGGAGTAAGCCTATTTATGATTTTATTGGCGGCTTTCAATATTCTACTTTCTCGTTATAGTCGCCAAAACGATCTTTGTATTGGTTCTCCCATTGCTAACCGCACCCATAGCCAAACCGAATCATTAATCGGTTTTTTTGTCAATACATTAGTGTTACGAAATCAAATCAACCCTGAGCAAACTTTTATCGAATTCCTCCAACAAACTCGCCAAAATTGTTTAGAAGCATACTCTCATCAAGACATTCCCTTTGAGTTTCTGGTAGAAAAGTTACAACCAGAAAGGAGTCTGAGTCATAATCCATTATTCCAGGTGATGTTTGCTCTAGAAAATAATGAAAATCCTGACCTAAATTTGCCAGGGTTAGAAATTCAATGGTTCGATTTAAGCTGCCCATTTGCTAAATTTGATTTAGCATTGATGGTCGGAGAATTTGATAATCAGTTAAATTGTTCTTGGGAATATGCTACTGACCTTTTTGAGAGTAGCACTATACAACGAATGGCAGAACGTTTTGCAGTTTTAGTGCAGGGAATTATTGCCAACCCTAACCAACCAATAAAAACACTACCTTTAATCACACCATCCGAACTTCTCCAACTACAACACTGGAATCAAACTCAAAACGACTATCCCCTCAATCAAACTTTTGTTGACCTATTTGAACAACAAGTTACTAAAAACCCTCATCAAATCGCCTTAGTATTTGAATCCCAAACCTTAACCTATCAACAACTCAATCAAAAAGCCAACCAACTTGCTCATTACCTAATTCAAAATCACCAAATTCAGCCTGACACCTTAATTGGCATTTGTGTAGAACGTTCTTTTGAGATAATTATTGGTATATTGGCTATTCTAAAAGCAGGTGGCGCATACATACCAATTGACCCAAATTATCCCCAAAAACGCATTAAGTTCATGTTAGAAGATTCTGGGATATCTATATTGTTAACCCAAAGTTTTCTTTTAAATCAATTACCATTAACTGAACTGGCAAACTCTCTGCAAGTAATTTGTTTAGATGAGGAAAATTTTGTTGAAGAATCAACAGCAAATCCCTGTATTCAAAGTACACCCAATGATTTAGCTTACGTTATCTACACCTCTGGTTCAACAGGACAACCCAAAGGTGTAATGATTGAGCATCGCGGACTGGTAAATTTGATTTTAGCAGTTGATGAAATTTTGCAAATTAAAACAGATAGCCGCGTGCTGCAATTTGCTAGTTTCAGCTTTGATGCTTCAATTTGGGAAATAGCGACTACCTTGGGTGCAGGTGCTTGCCTATACCAGGCGCAAAAAGACACTTTGTTACCTAGCCAAGACTTAGTGAACTTTTTAGAAGAGTGCCAAATTTCCCATCTCACTATACCGCCTTCAGTCTTATCTCTTTTACCCCAAGCAACCTTACCTGATTGGCAAATCTTAGTTAGTGCTGGTGAAGCTTGCCTCACAGAATTAGTTACCCAGTGGGCAAAAGGACGGCGTTTTTTCAATGCTTACGGGCCAACAGAATCTACAGTTTGTGCAAGTATAGCTCTTTGTCAACCCGATGGTAAAAAACCGACCATTGGTAAACCATTATCTAATCTCCGCATCTATATTTTAGATACACATAATCAACCTTTACCCCCTGGTATTCCAGGTGATTTGTGCATTGCGGGTGTTGGTTTAGCTAGAGGTTATTTGCATCGTCCTGAATTAAC
>JBAVZX010000129.1:0-6257 GCA_049589015.1 Phormidium sp.
AGTTTATCCTAATAATTGTACTGGCAAGTTAGCAAGGGAAAAATTACAGATGGCGAAAGCAATTTGGAATGGTGCTATTTTAGCAGAGAGCGATCGCACCGAGGTAGTCGAAGGAAACCACTACTTCCCCCCCGACACCATCAACAAAGACTACTTTAAAGAAAGTAACACACACACCACCTGTCCTTGGAAAGGAGTCGCCAGTTACTACAGCATCGAAGTAGAAGGACAACAAAACAAAGATGCCGCTTGGTACTATCCCCAAGCTAAAGATGCCGCCAAAAACATTCAAGGATACATAGCCTTTTGGAAAGGCGTAAAAGTCGAAGCCTAACCTAAAAAAACCATCGAACTCGTGAACTCGTTCCCAGGTTCAACCTGGGAACGAAAAACAGAGGCTCTGCCTCTTGGCGCAAGATCTCAGTAAAATAACAATTATTCCATTTTTTCAGAACTAGCTGTAAAACCAATCGACATAGCAGCCAATTGTAACCCGCCCTTAATGTAGAGTTAGCAAAGGAGGTAGAACCTCCCAGAACTCATTCCCAGGTAGAACCTGGGAACGAGAAAAAGTCCGCGTAGGCGGACTTTGTTTGTGTAGGCGCGATTTCAATCGCCCGCTTTCTTGTGGTACATTCAACTAACCAGAACTAGCCCTAAAACTAATCGACATCGCCGCCAACTGAGCAGTATCAACCGTCCTCACAGTAGAATCAAAAGAAGCATACAAACTCCGACCCCCACGACTTCCCCTATCCAAATCACCCAACAAATCATCAATCACCGAACCAGCATCATCATCCAAAGACAAAGGCCCACCCCTTTCCCCCCGACTAGCCGCAATAGACTGCAATTTCTTCAAAGCCTCCCGCAAAGGACTAGCACTAGCAATTACCAAAACCTCCACATTTCCCAAAGGCTTACCAACAGTAATTTTAAACGAATCTTTCCCCACTTCAGGAATTTGTCGCCTTTCCCCAGCCTTAATTAAAGCCGCATCAGTTGTAGCAGTCCAACTATTAGGAAACAAAACCACCATTTCCCCTTCCGGCGTAATTACTAACAAACTAACATAAAGGTCTTTATCCTCCTTATTTTCAAACAAAAATTGTACGCGAGTTCCCAAACGTAAATTAGGAATTCCCCCTTGCATTTCCCCGAAATTTGGTTTAATATTAGTAGTTAATTGCGGAGAATTAATAGCACCTCCCCGAACCGTAAAAGCACTCGCCGCCACATCAATTGGTTGCCCAGTTTGGGAATCTAAAACTTTCATCAAAGCCGAAACTTTCAACTTCGACGAATCAGCATTGAGAGTCAATTTAACTAATCTCGCCGCTAATAAAGAGCGAAACTTAGCCTTTAATCTTTCAACACCAGCCGTTACATTTTCATTAGCAGCACCAAAAGAACCGGGAATTAAATCTAAGCCAGGTGCATATAAACCCAAACTGCCAACCGGGGGAATATCAGCAACCTTTCTTTCTTGAAGTTCCTGATAATTCGCCTCAGTCATCCGACCAAAAATATATTGTACTTCCGTCTTTCCTAATTCTGTTGGTGCAATTCGATTCAGACGAGAAAGTGCTTGAGAAACTGTTGATTTATCTGTCCCCAAAGACTCATCTAAACCAATGCGTAAACTTAAATTATTCGGAATTGCCCTAGCTTGTTCTTGCAAGATTAATCCAGGTTTAATTGCCTTTGGTTGCGAACTTTCGAGGATAGTTCCTTGGGCAATTAAGCCATTACTTTGATTGCGGGAATCTAAGCGGACAATTCCCAAAATTTTACTTTGATTATCTAAAATAGAGAATAAAGCATTTTTATTAAAAGCAGCCATAGATTGCGGTTCAATTCCGCCCAACCAAAATTCAACTGAATTACCTGCAACCTTGGTAATGACAGCTTCAGCCGAAGGGAGTTGATGTTTGAGGTAATAAGCGGGTTTTTTCTCGTTATTGCTATCTTTTTTAACTTCAAATTCTGGGATTTGTCGGGTACTAGAAATCCGGGTAGTGCTGCGAGCAACATTGGCGATAATACTATTAATTGATTCATCAGATGTACTTTGCCAAAGATATTGAGTTAAGACGTATGTAAAAGCCCCTGCATAGAAACTATCAAAAGGTGTATCTGCGGCTAATTGATTTCGCGCCGCCGAAGCAATTACAATACCTTTAGCAATACTTTTTTGCCGTTCTTGTTTCAGCCATTCCCGTGTTTTCCCCATCTGAGAAAGCCATTGTTCCTGATAGCTTCGTTCCATTGGACTAGGATTAAATCTTGCGCCGCCATTGATAGCACGAATAGTTAAATTACCGCGTTTTCCGCCCCCGGAATGACAGCTATCGATAACTACCGCTACATTTTCGGTTTGTAAGGCAGACATTAATAAAAAGAGAGTTTCCCCCATTACATCCGAGACAATTATTTTTTCCCCTGAAGGTGAGCTTTCTCGGTCAATTGGCACAAAGGTACTATTTAATTGGTCAGATGCACCAGTATCAGGGTCAAAGACTTGGGAACCATGCCCAGAAAAATGATAAACTACCACATCTCCTGGTTTGGCTTGTTTAATTAAGTGTTCTTCAAAAGCTTGTAAAATCCCTGTGCGGGTGGGTTTAATATTCGTTTCATCGTTGACTAAAAGAATATCTTTGGGATTAAAACCAAAGCGGTGAATTAGTAATTCTCGTTGTAAATAAGTATCATTGATACAACCTTTTAAGGGTGCATCAGTATAGTTGTTAATTCCCACTAATAGCGCCAGCTTCCGGGGGGTATTTTGTGCCAAGACTTTTGCATAGCGCCAACTGTTTTGTTGAATATCGAGTTGACTTAAACCCAGAGTAGTAAGGGTAGATGTAGCAAATTGAAGGAAGTGACGGCGTTTCATTGGCAGAGTTAAGATATGAGGCGAGATTTTCTAGAAATAGCTTAACTTAGACGAGGAAACATCATGAGCCAGAAAACGCTGCTGTGGACAACTGCCCTCATCGCCACATTGGGTATTGTAACGGGTGTTCCAGGCGGGATTTTGGCGCAAACACCAACACCCTCAACTGAACAGTTAGATGAACTCGAAGAAGCTAAACGTCTCTTTCAACAAGTGAATCAGCTTTACCAACAAGGGAAATATACTGAGGCAATTCCCCTGGCGGAAAGAATTCTAGCAACTTTTGAAAAAGTTTTAGGAACCGAACATCCTGAAATCGTAATTTTTATCAACATCTTGGCTATACTGCATCAACAACAAAGCAATTACGCCCAAGCTGAACCTCTTTACCAACGTTCTTTAGCCATTTCTGAAAAAGCTCTGGGTTCTCAACATCCTGATGTTGCCATCATTCTCAACAACTTGGCAGAAATGTACCGATATATGGGTAATTACGCAAAAGCTGAACCTTTGCATCAAAGGTCTTTGACTATTTGGGAAAAAGCCCTTGGTACAGAACATCCCAATGTTGCTGCTAGCCTGAACAACCTAGCAGAACTTTATCGACAGATGGGCAATTATACAAAAGCTGAACCCCTGTATCAAAGGTCTTTGGCTATCCGGGAAAAAGTCCTTGGCTCCGAGCATTCCGATGTTGCTAACAGCCTGAACAACCTAGCAGAACTTTATCGGCAGATGGGTAAATACACCCAAGCTGAACCTCTATACCAACGCTCTCTGGTCATCTTGGAAAAAACCCTTGGTTCAGGACATCCCAATTTTGCTGCTACCGTCAACAATTTAGCAGAACTTTACCGACAAATGGGCAACTATGCTCAAGCTGAACCTCTATACCAACGCTCTTTAGCCATCTTGGAAAAAGCCCTTGGTTCCCAACATCCAAGTCTTGCTACTATCCTGAACAACTTGGCACTACTGTACCGAAAGATGGGCAACTATGCTCAAGCGGAACCCCTGTACCAACGCTCTTTAGCTGTCCGGGAAAAAGCTCTTGGTTCAGAGCATCCCAATGTTGCAGCTAGCCTCAACAACCTAGCAGAACTCTATCAAAAGATGGGCAACTATGCTCAAGCGGAACCCCTGTACCAACGCTCTCTAGCCATTCAGGAAAAAGCCTTTGGTTCAGAGCATTCTGATGTTGCAGCTAGCCTGAACAACCTGGCAGAACTTTACCGACAGATGGGCAATTACACAAAGGCTGAACCACTCTATCAAAGGTCTTTGGCTATCCGGGAAAAAGTCCTGGGTTCGGAGCATCCCGATGTCGCTATCAGTTTCAACAACCTGGCAGGACTATACCGACAAATGGGCAAATATGCCCAAGCTGAACCTTTGTACCAACGCGCCCTAGCAATCTCTGAAAAAGCTCTTGGTTCCCAGCATCCCGATGTTGCTCTCAGTCTCAACAACCTGGCAGCACTGTACCAAATCCAAGGAAACATCGCCCGTGCAGTTGAATTTCAAACTCGTGGTGTAAATCTGGAAGAACAACAGCTAGCTGTCAACCTTACCGTCGGCTCAGAATCTCAAAAACGTGCCTACATGGATACCTTTTTCGGGACAACCAATGCAACTGTCTCTCTGCACGTCCAATATGCAGCCAACAACCCGGAAGCTGCACGCCTCGCTCTAACTACAGTTTTACGTCGCAAAGGTCGCATTCTGGAAGTTCTCACCGATAGCCTCATCAGTCTGCGTCAAAACATCACTCCAGAAAACCAAACTTTACTCGACCAACTTAACGCTACTCGCAGTCAACTCGCTGCCCTAATTTTCAATAAACCGAAAAATCTGCCCCTAGAACAATATCGCACTCAAGTTGCCAACCTGAAAACCCAAGCGGAAAAACAGGAAGCAGATTTAGCCCGTCGTTCCTCTGAATTCCGCAAGGTTTCTCAACCTGCAACTATTGAAGCTATTCAAAAACTGATTCCGCAAAATGCGGCTTTAGTCGAATTGGCGTTTTACTATCCCTTTGATGCCAAAACTAGCAAATGGGGAACTCCTCGTTATGTTGCTTATATTCTCAACCCTGACGGTAAGATTCAATGGGTGGATTTAGGGGAAGCAGAACCTATCAACCAAACTGTTACCCAATTCCGTCAAGCTTTGCAATCTCAATCTCCCAGCATTCAGAAAATTGCCCGCACTCTCGATGAAAAACTCATGCAACCAATTCGGCAGCGTTTGGGCAATACTCGCACTCTGTTAATTTCTCCTGATAGCCAACTTAATTTAATTCCTTTCGCTGCTTTAGTTGATGAAAATAATCGCTATTTAGTCGAAAACTATTCTATTACTTATCTCGGTTCAGGTCGTGACTTATTGCGCTTACAAAATCCGGTTGCTAGTCGTTCTAATCCGGTACTGATTGCTAATCCTGATTATAGTAATCCTGGCAATCCCTCGGTGCAAGTTGCTAATAAAACTCGCGGGAATAATACCCAACGTTCCACTGATTTAGCCCAAATCCAATTCGGCCCTCTACCCGGTACACTGAAGGAAGCTGAAGCTATTGTTCCTTTATTATCAGGAATCCAAAAATTAACAGGTTCCCAAGCTACAGAAAATGCCTTGAAACAAGTTAGAAACCCTCATATTTTACACATTGCAACTCACGGCTTTTTCTTAGAAGATGTGGAATTAGTTGCACCGCCAATTGGTTTAAGTCGCAGTCTTTGGGTTGAACCTGATTTTAGCGTTAAACCCCCTCGTCGGGTAACAGGAAATCAAGAAAATCCGTTATTAAGGTCTGGTTTAGCAATGGCGGGTTTTAATGTTCGTAAAAGTGGCGATGAAGATGGGGTTTTAACGGCGATGGAAGCTGCTGCTTTGAATTTATGGGGAACAAAGTTGGTGGTTTTATCTGCTTGTGAAACTGGGGTGGGAGATGTGGCAAATGGTGAGGGTGTTTTAGGTTTGCGCCGTGCTTTTGTGTTGGCGGGTGCGGAGACTCAGGTGTTGAGTTTGTGGAAGGTTGATGATGAGGGAACTAAGGATTTAATGGTGAGTTATTATCGGCGTTTGTTGAATAATGAGGGGCGTTCGGAAGCTTTGCGTGAGATTCAGTTGGAGATGTTGCGGGGTAATAAGTATCAGCATCCTTATTATTGGGCGGCTTTTATTCCTTCTGGTGATTGGAATGCGATGGGGGCGGTGTCGCGTTGATAGAATCGCTCTCTCGTACTTGTGGTGGAAAACCTTAGAGCGCCAGTCCAGTAGAAGTATTTGACAAAATTAACAAATGTGGTTTGTTGTACAGACCTTGGCGGGGCGAAGCATTCGGGCAGAAAATCTT
>JBAVZX010000130.1:0-3539 GCA_049589015.1 Phormidium sp.
CCCCTGCACCTTTTTCTCGGTTTCTCCCTAAACCCTTACCGTTACCTTGATCGGAATTTCTTCCGCGATTATAAGCAGGATTATTTATACTACTAGGATCAAAATTTCCAGTTAACTCAATCGGAGAACTTACCGGAAAAGTCCGCAACTGATAACCCGGAACTCGCGGCAGAAAAGCGAAAATACTCAAACCCAAACCAATAACTACTAACAACAATACACTTAACCGTTTCACCGAAAAAGGCCAAACAATTTTCTCTTTTTTTCGCCTACTTATAGCTGTTGGTTTTAATCCTAATCTGGAGCGATAGTCTAGCACTAATACTGGTAAAGCGATCGCCAAAAATAATAACAACAAAGGCGCAAAAGCCATCGTCTGACTCAGAGTACCAGCTACCCCCAATAAAATCAGACCAATCACCATTGAATAACCTAAATCCTTCCGCCTTGGCAAATCAAAACTGTGTAAAACTTGCAACTGAATTAACAGTTCACCAAGAACTTGTCGCGTGTCATTCAAAGAATCTCGGAGATTCCACAAAAAAGAAGCTAACGCCAACAACATTCCGATCGCAATACAAAACTTTACCGGAATATTACTATTTCTGCGACGATACCAACTCCAAGTAGCACCCAATATACTAGCAGGGACAGCCCACAAACTAATACTAGTCTCAGCCGCCACATCTGTAGCAATAATTCCCACTACTACCAACAATTGCACCAAAATTCTTAACCAGAGGGAGTCCTCAACCTCATCATTTGGTTTTGCTTGCAGCCGTTGTCGAAACTGGCTGAAAAAAGGACTGTTTTGCAGTTGTTGCATCGCCAACCTACCGATGTTAGATTACGAATGTCTGCCGATCTTAAATCTAAAATCTAAAATACCTACATTGTTGGACAAATAGCAAAAATTAACGAATTATGAGCTAGTTGATGGAACTGAACCTCTAGAGGATAACTCTGGTTAGGCGCTAAATCAAACAATTCCACACTCAAATAACCCGGATCAGGTCGTTCAGTTTGAGCAGATGCTTGACCTCCCTGCAATTTTAAAATTCCGCCACAGGGAAACAAACATTGAATCCGCATTGACCTGATTAACTCTGCTTCCAACTGATATTCAGCTTGCAAATTCAGCATCCCTAACTCACTTAGCCATTGTCGTTCCACTAATTTGTTAGTGGGTGATAAAGCCAAAGTCAGAAAGCCAAAAATTTGTTTAGCCGCCAGTAGCAACAATACCATGCGTTCATTTTCTTTTGCCGCTTCGTAACTTAGAGGAAACGGAGATTTAGGATGGGAAAAGTCCAGCTGCGCTAAATTTTGGGAAAAATTTAAGATTTGGTGAGCAAACTTCTTTAATAAGTGGGAATGATTGGGAAATAACGCTTCCACAACCCGGACTATTTTAGCTTCCTCAGCGATCGAAGACTGTAGTATTGACTGCGATCGATTAAATAATTTCAGTAAAATTTCTTGGGGAATAGACACAGGTAACGGCAATTTTTCTACTTGAGTCAGCCACAAAATTTCCCCCACTGCGGCTACAGGTGAAGCAACCTCGTCAGCTTCATATTCCCAATCCTCCTTTTCCCAAGGAAACAGCGGCGGATTATTTTCTAATTCTAATTGAATCCGGCGTTTGATCAGCGCTTGGAAACGCTCGCGTACCGCCGGAATATCTCCCACCTCTGTTGGTTGAGGCGATGCTTCAGGAAAATTCCAGTCTGTGCTATTCAATACTTCTGACTCCAGCAAGTCTAAATCATCTAACTGCCAATTTTCTATATCACAATCCTGGTCATTTGCGCTCAAAATAGAAATTTCCTTATCTTCTACAGATAAGGTGGATCGATCGCTTTGGAGTAACCAAGCGAAAAAATGTTCAGGAAAGGTTTCTATGTCTCTGTTCATCGGTCGATGCACCTGATCTGGACAGGAAAAAGTTACGGGTAAAAGTTACGTATATCCCAGGCTTGTTCTAGAAGCTTAAACCACTGCTTCTGAGTATGGGTAAGAGTCCAACTAAGATGCTGTGCGATTTCTAGATCGGACAATTTTTCCTGCTTCAACTCTAGTAAAGTTAGCTGCTCAGAATCTAGTCTGGCTAGAAAAATTTGCCATTGCTGAGGCGTTAAGCCAAGATTTTTGTCTAACTCAGCCTCTAACCACTCATGTACTAACTCCCACCGATGCAACAGCGCAAAACGAATCAAATGATACTTAAAGCGTTGTTGTAAATAATCCCTTTGGCGGGGTGTTAAGTTCATGATAGTTTCTATCTCTTTAGTATTGCTATCATTGAGACGAAGTACAAAGTACTCAACACATTCTTGCTGTTGATGCTCCTCTAAATAGTTAATTAACTCCGTAATTACTGACTGGCGCAGTTGCGCTTGCTGATTTATCCCCTGTTCCTGTACTAACATCATTTCCCCGACTTGGCGTAATAATGTTTCGTCCATGTTCTGAGATGGAGATTCACTACTGTTATCAGCAACCTGTTCCATATCAATCAGTGTTTCAGGCGGTTGTTGTTGGACAAAAGCCTGCGCCCGCAAAATAATTAACTGTTGACGGCTTTTACTTGCGATCGGAATCCGGCGTTTAGCGTAACGTTCTGTAAAGCTCAAGAACTCTCCTAACTCCAAAAGTGTCTTCGGTGTATAGCTAGGACTAATGGGAGCAATTTCACAGTTTGCTCCTTCCCGACGAAAGGCAGTTAACGCCTCTACATAAAATCCCTGCAAAAAGTCTTCGATCAAAGTCAAGCGTCTTTGATAAGCCGAAGAAGTGCGCGACGGGGTGATGTAGCGATAAACAATAGCACTCAAGGTACTATGTAAGTCCATCCTGGCCGCAGTTGCTCTGAGGTAATAGTAGTGAAGACATTGCTGTAAGCGATGACGAGCTAATTTAACAGCCCACACTTCCACTTCACCGAGACTTTGGATTCGTTGACTTTGTTGACAAATCCGCATCACTTCTGTTGCTAAACGTGCGGCAACTTCCCGGCAATTCTGCTCTGAAGCACGGGTAGATCGTCTAAGTTCGTTGAATAATAGCTCAAATATAGCCTCCACGCTAGCAGATTTCTCCTCGGCTAGTTTTTGCTGGGGTTCAAACTGCTTAAGCCGATCGCGATCGCTAGTATTGAACTACTTTAACTACCACTGGTGAGGTAAATCGTTAGACTCGAAGGTAGACTACCAGAGCTTTGTCTTATGGATTTAGATCAACAGATTCAAGTTTTGATTGATAGCGCACCAACGGATGGGCGAATACCCCAGGCTATGCAAGCGATCGCACCAGCACTTAAGCTCGTGGCAAGTCAGTTGGAACATTCCCAGTACTACGTTCTCCAAACTTTGGATGAAGCCTGGGTACTCACAACCTTCAGCAATCCTGAACAGCCTCAAGAAACAAAGCAGATCCTTTACGCTTTTCCGACTCTCCAAGATGTCACCACCTTAGAAGATCCCGAAGTAATGGCGATTCCGGTTCCTGTCACCCATATTTTGTTCCAAATGGTAGGT
>JBAVZX010000131.1:0-5266 GCA_049589015.1 Phormidium sp.
CACCGTTACAGCGTAGCTTAACGGTGAGATGAATTGCGACATTTAAGATAGACTATACCCAACAACCATCCCCCACATTATCCGAAACTGAAACCACCTGGCTAGAAACCCACTTAAAAGAAAAAAAATAACCCTCTCTTCTCTTTCTTCGTGTCCTTCGCGTCTTCGCGGTTCAAAAAAAACTCTAATTCTGCTATTGTTAAAAATCTCCGTTATCTTGACCACTTAAAATGTCTACCGTTTCCATCACCGTTCCCGCCACAACAGCCAACCTCGGCCCAGGTTTCGATTGCATTGGCGCAGCATTATCCCTTTACAACGAATTCCAATTTACCCAAATCAACACAGCAGAAACTAAGCTAAAAATTAACGTCACTGGCACAGAAGCTTTAAGAGTCCAAACAGACGAAAGTAACCTACTTTATCAAGCATTTTTAAAATTATATCAGCATATTGAAAAAACACCACCATCTGTAGAAATTGACATTAAATTAGGAGTACCTTTAGCGCGAGGTTTAGGTAGTTCAGCAACAGCAATTGTTGGCGGTTTGGTAGGTGCGAATCTATTAGCGGGGGAACCTTTGCGCCAAGTGGAAGTGATGCAATTGGCAATTGAAATGGAAGGACATCCTGATAATGTAGTTCCCGCTTTGTTGGGGGGTTGTCGGTTGGCGGCGACAGGGTTAGTTTTGGAACCGCAGAGACACGGAGAACGCAGAGAGGAATGGGAGATTTGTAATATTCCTTGGCATTGGGATGTGATTCCAGTGTTGGCAATTCCTGATTTTGAGCTTTCCACTTCCGAGGCGAGGAGTGTTTTGCCGAGTGAGTACAGTCGCAAAGATGCGGTTTTTAATACGGCGCATTTGGGTTTGTTGGTGCGGGGGTTGGAAAGTGGTAGGGGTGATTGGTTGCGGGTGGCGATGCAGGATAAAATACATCAGCCTTACCGGAAGAGTTTGATTCAGGGTTATGATACGGTTTACTCAGCAGCGGTGAATGCTGGCGCTTATGGTATGGTGATTAGTGGTGCGGGGCCGACTCTTTTGGCTTTGGCGAGCACGACACAGGCAGAAAGTGTTGCTAAAGCGATGGAGTCTGCTTGGCAGGAAGCTGGGGTAACGGCAGAAGCTAAGGTGTTAAAGGTGGATTTTCAGGGGGCGCGAAGAACTGATGTTGAGTTCTAAATTCGGTAGGGTGCGTCAGACAGTAAAATCTTAGGCTAGTCGCCAAAAATTTCTGGTTCTGACGCACCCTACAAGCTTAATCCTCTCTTAACAAAAAAGTATTAAAGCTAACTCAGAAATTCTACTAACACTTTAATGGCATAAAAGGATAAAATGATACCCGTTGTTTAAAAATCGGGTCTAATAGAAACTTAGTGCAATCTAATATTGTTGAACTCAAACAGTCTTCTGTAACAGACCCGTCGCCTCGTCAAGGGGAACTGCCTTTTACTTTGCAAGACCTTAAGGCTGCTATCCCTGCTTATTGTTTTGTACCTTCGGTCTGGAAGTCGCTTTTTTACTTCTTTTTAGATGTTTCCATTATTGCTGGGCTTTATGCTTTAGCTTATTCTTTGGATTCTTGGTGGTTTTTCCCTGTCTTTTGGTTGATGCAGGGAACCATGTTTTGGGCTTTATTTGTGGTGGGACATGACTGCGGTCATGGTTCTTTTTCTCAGCACAAATGGTTAAATAATTTAATCGGACACCTCAGCCACATTCCGATTTTGGTGCCTTATCACGGTTGGCGAATTAGTCACCGAACACACCACGCTAACACGGGAAATATTGATACTGATGAAAGTTGGTATCCGGTTACTCAGTCCAAGTATGAACAAATGCACTGGTCTGAGAAGTTAATTCGCTTCAATCTGTTACTGATTGCTTATCCTATTTACCTGTTTAAGCGTTCTCCTGGTAAGAAGGGTTCTCATTTTCTTCCTAGTAGTCCGCTGTTTCGTCCTTCGGAAAAATGGGATGTGCTTACTAGTACGTTTCTTATGACTGTGATGGTGGCTTTTTTGGGTTTCTTGACTTACCAGTTTGGGCTTTTATTCCTGGTTAAGTTTTACCTTGCGCCTTACATTGTGTTTGTGATGTGGTTGGATTTAGTTACCTATTTACACCATACTGACCCTGATATTCCTTGGTATCGTGGTGAGGATTGGTATTTCTTGAAAGGTGCTCTTTCTACTATTGACCATGATTATGGTTTTATTAATCCGATTCATCACAATATTGGGACTCATGTGGCGCATCACATTTTTCTGAATATGCCTCATTATCATTTGATAACTGCTACTGAGGCGATTAAGCCGATTTTGGGTGATTATTACCGGAAGTCGGATAGAACTATTTGGCAAAGTTTCTTTCGTTCTTATGTTAGTTGCTTTTTTGTTCCTGATACTGGGGCGAAAGTTTACTATCAATCTCCTGAAAAGTAGGTTGGTGATGGGTTGAAAAGGGCAGATAAACGGGGATTTTTTTCTGCGTTTATCTGCTTTTTTTTACCACAGATGTCCACAGATAAACACAGATGAACACAGATGTTTTTGTCATCTTTTGGACTTTTGCGATATCTTTTTTAGAACGCAGATGAATGCAGATGTAGGCGTAGCCTTCCCGCAGGGTACGCAGATGAACGCAGATGTTTTTTAGGTTAGTGTTCAAAAATGTCTTTAAATTGTAGTAGGTCGAGTTGTACAATTGTGGGTAATGCTTGAAAACATTCTTGGGCTAGTTCGTAGCGTTCTTCTCTTTTTAGCATTGTGATTAGTTTCTCTTTTGCACTTAATAAATAACGCACGTCGTTGGCGGCGTAGCGTAGTTGTTCGTCGCTTAAGTTGGCGGCGTTTCCCCAGTCGGAACTTTGAACACTTTTATCTAATTCTATTTGTTCTAGTTCTTGGATTAGGTCTTTTAATCCGTGTCTTTGGGTGTAGGTTCTGGCTAGTTTACTGGCTATTTTTGTACAAAAAATGGGGTTTACTTGAATTCCTAAATTATGCCGTAGTTGGGCTACGTCAAATCGGGCAAAGTGGAAGACTTTGGTGATGCTAGTTGCTTCCATTAGTTGTTTTAGGTTTGGTGCTTCTAGTTGTCCTTTGGCGATGCGAATTACGGTGATAAAACCTGGACAAAATAATTGTACCAAACATAAGCGATCGCGCAACGGCAACAACCCCATTGTTTCCGTATCTACAGCTACGGCTGATGCTTGCAAATATTCGGATAATAAGTTATCGGGTAAGTCGCGATCGCAAACTTGAAAGTCTTCTAATTCCATAAATCTTTAACGGCTACGAATGAAAATCTGTGTGAAATAATATTCCCCTTTGCTATTCTGTGCAACCCCTATCCCCGTTAAGTTAAAATTTCCGCGAATATTCTTCAAGTGTCCGGGACTTTTTAACCAACCTTGAACTGCTTGAGTAGCCGGATCTTTATATCCTTGATTATAGGCGACATTTTCCCCAGCACTGTTGTAAGAAACGGATTTTTCGATCGCATTTACTCGCTGTTCAAATCCTTGGTGACTAAAGGGAACTTTTCCACTCGCCATTGCTTGACTATGCAATCTTGACTGTTGCGTAATTGCCGCATTTAATGTCAAAGGTGGCAGTTTTTGCGATTGACGATATTTATTTACCTGTTCGTGAATTGACCTTTCTAAATTAGTAAGGGAATTCGGGTTTTGGGCAACAATTTCTGAATTATTTAGAGGAATTTCTGATTGCATAAAAGAGTCAAAGTTGCTAATTACAACACAGCCACTCAGTCCTACAACCAGAAATAAACTTCCGAAAGCAATTTTGCTGACTTTTCTGAACATTATTATTGTGATGATTCTGAAGAATTTAAGAATTTGGCTACAGTTTGCACGTCCTTATCACCACGTCCAGAACAGTTAATTACAATTCGGGGATTATCACTTAGCTGAGGACAAAGTTTATCTAAAAAGGCGATCGCATGAGCAGTTTCTAACGCCGGAATAATCCCTTCCAACCGCGAAAGTCTCTGAAATGCTACTAACGCTTCCTCATCTGTTACACTGTAATACTCAGCCCGCCCGGAATCTTTTAAATAACTATGTTCTGGCCCTACCCCAGGATAATCTAAACCAGCACTAATCGAATGCGGTTCAATTACCTGACCTTCCTCGTCTTGCAGCAAATAGCTCATTGCTCCGTGCAATACACCAACTTGTCCTTTTGTCAAGGTCGCCGCGTGTTTTCCTGTTTCCACACCTTCACCCGCTGCTTCTACTCCAATTAAACGCACACTCGGTTCTTTGACAAACTCGTAAAACAATCCCATTGCATTTGACCCACCACCGACGCAAGCGAGGAGAATATCCGGCAAAACTCCCCATTTTTCCAAAGCTTGGGCGCGAGTTTCTTGACCAATAATCGCCTGAAAATCTCTGACTAACATCGGGTAAGGATGGGGTCCCGCTACCGAGCCTAAAATGTAATGAGTAGTTTCGACATTTGTCACCCAGTCGCGGATAGCTTCCGAAGTCGCATCTTTCAGCGTTCCCGTTCCCGCAGCAACAGGACGCACCTCGGCACCCATTAACCGCATCCGAAACACATTTAACGCTTGACGTTCCATGTCGTGAACGCCCATATAAATGATGCAGTCTAACCCAAATCTAGCGCAAACGGTTGCTGTTGCTACGCCATGTTGACCTGCGCCAGTTTCGGCAATAATTCTTTGTTTGCCCATCCGCTTTGCCAGCAACACCTGAGCTAGGGCATTATTAATTTTATGGGCTCCAGTGTGGTTTAAGTCTTCCCGTTTTAAATAAATTTGTGCTCCACTGCCATCTGGTCGGGCATAATGGGCGGTGAGACGTTCGGCAAAATATAATGGTGTAGGGCGACCAACGTAGTCTTTTAGTAACTGCTGAAGTTCATTTTGGAAGTCTGCGTCAGCGCAATATTTCTGAAAAGCTGCTTCTAACTCGCTTAAAGCAGGCATTAATGTTTCGGGCACATATTTGCCGCCAAAACGTCCAAAACGTCCTAATGCGTCGGGTATTTGTGTCGCTTCGTTAGTTTGTTGGGGATTGAGGGGAGTCAGTGTCACAGTGATTTCAAAAAAAAATTTCAACTTCTCCCAATGTACTACGATCGAGGGAGCAAGGAAGCAGGAGAGCAGGGGTGCAGGGGAGAAATTTAAAATTAGGCTTTAATTCTCATCCAAAATCTCTCACTTACATCTGTGTTCATCTGTGTTCATCTGTGGACATCTGTGGT
>JBAVZX010000132.1:0-3871 GCA_049589015.1 Phormidium sp.
CTCCCAGCGTGGTGTTGTATCATCTAGCGCTCCTTCTGAATCTACAATTAGAACAATGAAGGCATCTGGATCAGTTTTTAGGGCAGCTTTGAAAGCTTTATAAGCAGCGTCTCTTCCTCCGCATAGCCTTGGCGGTTCGATTTTAATATTTTGATTTCGGGCTACCTCATAAAGAGGCTTAAGAAAAGTGCGAAATCCTTCGCGCAGTTGAGAATCGCCTTCAATATAAATGCGGATTGCGTTTACCATCTTGTTCCTCCGATTTCACCCATGCGCCAGAGATGTCCAAGAGAGAAATCTTTAAGCCATTCTTCAAGTCGTTCGGGGTCAAGACGACGCAAATGGCTTCCTCTGTCATCTCGATCGCATACCATTACTGACTCAGGGGAAAGTGCAGAAACCAAAGTATCAGAATGAGTGGTTACAATTAGTTGTGTTCTTTGAGATGCTTCGATTAACATTTCAGCAATTGTGGGTAGAATATCTGGATGTAAACCTATCTCCGGTTCATCAATACAGATCAGTGGTGGTGGAGTTGGGTCGAGGAGTAAAGCCATTAAGAATAAATAATGAAGTGTACCATCTGAAAGACGGGTTGCAGGAATTGGTTGATTTAGCCCAGTTTCACGGATAAATATCTGAACTGTACCACCGGAAAACTTGATGCTAAGTTCTTCAGCTGCATCATAAAATTTTTTTAGCTTCTCGATAATTTGTCTATTTCCTAGTTGGTATTGTAAGTTGTTCAAAACAAGTCCGAGGTTACTCGCATCTTCTAGTAGAGGATGTTCGGGTAAGTCTGTTTGCTGAGGCATTCTTGGGGGCGAATATCTACCTATCTGCCAGCCCCGATATAAACCTATCTTGGAAAATTGATCTCCCAAATATGAGAGTTCTGGATACAGATCTGGATCTTTTCTCTGAGACAAAACAGATTGATCTATCAAAAGATCTTCTCTGCGAAGCAAACGTTTGCTTGGTTCTCCTTCAGTGACAGTTTTAACGTTTAAGACTGGACGACCGCGCTGATATCGGTAGTAAAAATAGACATCTTCTTCATTTTGATATTTTTTATTTTCATCTTCTATAGCTTCATCCACAAGTTCAGACCTTTGCTCAACAGAGGTGAGCGCAATTTTATAGCGTAGAGGCATACTTTCTTTCTGATAGTCTATAGTCGCCTCAATTTCGGCTATCGGAATCTCCTTTGTCCCTTTCCAAAGGAAATTGTTGATGCCTCCCCCTTGACGAATTGGAGCAGGCAGGTTTGTGGATGTTGCCTGTAAAATCCCAATTGCTTCGATGAAATTCGACTTACCAGATGCGTTGGGGCCGATCAAAACATTTAGAGGTTGTAGTTCAATTGTTTCACCGTCACTTCCGTAGGATAGGAAGTTTTTTAGTCGTAGGGTGCGGATAAATCTTTTACCTTCCATCTCATCCTTCTATTCCAAGCTGTTAATATTATAATGGCTATTCTCTGTGCTAAATTATTGAGTGATATCGTTTGTATTCCCAGAATGCCTGCTTAGTTTTTAAAGGCATCTGGATTATATCTTTATCATAGAGAGCATCTAATTTACCTGATGCTAAATCTGATTCGATTTGTCGATACGTGCTAACGCACAGGCTGCGCGATTGCGCGAAGCGCAGCGCCAAAGGCGATCGCACAAATCATTTAAATAGTTTTGCAGCCATATTGCCAATTGGCGAACATCGTTTTCTGGAAGCTGTTTAATTGCTGCTTTGATTTCTAGTAAGTTGGTCATAAATAGAAATATGCTTGGGAAATACTTATGTTATTTAGTTTAAAACTAAAACCGGGTTGATTACCCTTTTTTTTGAACCACGTTCGCGTAGCGGTGCGTAGCACTTAGACACGAAGAACACGAAGACAGAAGAAGAAAGAAGCCGCAGAAGATAAAGATCGCACTTTTCCCACCCTAACCTTCGACGCACCAAATCAGAAATAGTTAAGCAGGGAAACTATGTATTATTTAAATCATTGCTATATTTAGATAAAAAGTAATTTAATGATACATTTTTTCCCTTAGCCGTCTCTACATCGAATAACCGCAATATTTCTTGCATAAAATCTATTCTAGAATCTTTAAATTTGTTAGGCATTAATTTATTAAATTGTTCTTTTTTTATCTCATCTGTACTACTTTTATACTTGGATATACCTATTTCCTTATATCCTGATTCATTAAGCCCTGCTAAATACCAACTTTCTATTTCTTGGACTACTATTATTATTTTATCCTCACTTATATTCGGTAAATCCTGTTTGATTTTTTCTTTTTTTGCGGTAACACATGATGCAGAATTAACATCAGCTACAAATATATAATCTGCTCCCATACCTATCATACTTTTAAGAAAATTTTTTCTCCATGTTAAAGTTTCTTTAGCATATTGTAATATTTTAATATTGTCATAATTAATATTTAAAATTGGGAAAACTATCCTATTAAAAAATCTTTCATCATCTGGGCCTTCTACCCAAATATATAATTTTTTGTATGACATAGTTTATGCACCTAAAAGATTTTGCACATATAGTTCTTCGATACCTATATCATTTTCTATAAAAGTTTTAACATCAGATTGTTCTGATGGTCTAGAAATAGTTGAAAATCCATCCTCATTTCTAGATATGAATAGAATCTCCTCTAAATCAGCGTGTTTAACCATTTCATGATTGTGAGTAGTCGTAATTATTTGCTTTTCATTTGAAGCCTCTTTCATCATTGCTACTACTTTAGAAATCAGATAAGGATGTATATTTCTTTCAGGTTCCTCTATTATTGCAAAAGACTTTTCTTCAAAATATAGAGCTACTATTAAAGCAGTTATATTTATAGTTCCATCTGAAAGCAAGGATGCAGGCATATACTGGCATTTATTTGCATATATTTCACTTAATTTAAATATTAAAGATTTGTCGGCAAATTTTTCTATATCTAAATCACTTATAAAAGGCAAAAGTTCTTTTAGAAAATTAGATATTTTTCTCTTTTTTTCGTCATTTTCTATGATATTTTTGAGAACTATAGCCAGGTTACTCCCATCTTCTTCTAGCTCTGCTTTTCCAGTTATTGGAGTAGCTTTCTTAGGCAACTTTGGATCAAAATCATATATAGAAATACCCCTAAAAAAAGTATAAAAAGGTGGAAAAATAAAGAAAAATAAAGGCGTTTCTAATAATAACATTTTTGCTTCCATTTCCTCCTCTGTCATTAAACTTGGAAAAAAGTCTTCTTTATCTATAGGAATTGTATTACCTTGATAATTTTTTAAACTAAATTTGACTTTTTTATTAGATCTAATTAAAACAATTTCTCCATGAAAAATCACCTCCTTTTCTATTACTTTTTTATTTTTTGAGCTTTCTAATTTCAAAATTTCACATTTTTGAATTAATTCATCTTTTATTATTTTAAATCCCAAACCTTTTTTGTTAAATTTTATAGAAAATCGATAAATTGTTTCGTAAACCTTTAATCCTATATCTTTCTTGTTTTTCTCAAAAATTCTTCTAAACTCTCGATCAAAGATGATCTCTATAGTCATATCTTGAGTGGAACATATATTGATATTTCTGAGATATTCCACACCTCCTTGTAGAGATATTGCATTTTCCAAACCATAATTACTAATGTCCCTTAAAAATTTGAAAATTTGGACAAAATTAGATTTTCCTGAAGCATTAGCACCAATTAATACATTAAACTTACCTAGCTCTACGTAGGTATCGCTAAAACTTTTAAAGTTTGAAACTCTGATACTTTTTATAGCCATGACATAAATATGATATGTTTAATTCACTGTTCAAACTAGACTTAACTAAAAGTAATTTATATTAAAA
>JBAVZX010000133.1:0-7957 GCA_049589015.1 Phormidium sp.
TTACGAGTGCGTTCATCATCTGCTAACAAAGCTTCATTTAACCCAGAAATTGTGGCTAACAGATTCAGAAATTCATCGAAGGTATCTTTATCTAAAGCCCGGAGTTCGGAGACTGGTTGTAGATAGATTTCTCCATCACCAAAACCACGAATTGATAGCAGTTCATCTCCTTCATTTAGTAACAATCCAACTTTGTTGAGGAAAACTACTGGACTACCCTCTGTTAATGTGGCATCGATCGCCTTCTCACTAGTTAACGCTAATCTTTCCTTGATGAGCGAAATTGTCCATTTGGATTGGCTGGTGGCGATCGCTTCGACTTGACTTTCAGTTCCCGCTAACAACAATGCTGCGTGACACAGAGGCAGATTCAAAATGTGCTGCTGTAAATTAGGGAATTTCGCTATGAGTTTGGCTTGGGCAGTTAAATTACGGAAATAACGTACCAGTTCTTTCGGGAAGCAGTGTTTGAGCAGTTTTTGAAATTCAGTTTCGCCTAATGCTGCTTCTAATTCCTTGAGTTTGTCTCCCAGTTCTAATGCTTGCTCTTTGAGATGAACAAAAGTTGCGGCGTGAGAGTTTCCCAGTTGTACAACCTCTGTAGCTAACTCGACAGTATCAGTTGTGGTAGAAGCTGAAAAAGTGAAACCTTGGAGTTGGTTGGTTGCAACGAATTTGGTGGTAGATGACATGATGATGCTCCGATTGACTTGATTTTGAGTTAATGTGTTGGTTGGTTTTTTGATGTTTGAAGTGCGCTCTTGGGTTTCAGGAGCCACTTCGACTTTCTCTGATGAAAACATTTGTTCTAAAACATAAGCTAAGTCCTCTTGGTTGGATTTGATGAGTAATGGTTTAGCTGTGTGAGCGATCGCAGCTGCTAACAAACAAGGCACTCCATTACCCAAAGCTGAACCTGCAATCCAAGCAGCATCGGGTAGTACAAACCAATCGGGAACGGTCATTAAGCGGGCGGCACCACGAATGCCTAAGTTTTTCCAACTGCCATCAGGAAGACGGATGTTGATGGCATTCGCTCGGCTGTTGTGCCGTTGGTCTAACCAAATGCTTTTACGGATTGTCCAGCTTGGTTCTTCGGGTAGTCGCACTTTCGGATTTCCCCAAGCACCTACTCGTTCGATCAGCAAGGGTTGTTGAAGGAAATGAGTTGGTAGGGCAGCGATTCGTTGCAGTTGGGTAGCAGTCGGTTCGATGTCCTCTGAGGCGGGTAGCAGGTCGCTGATGGCTTCATACCAACCAATCGCGTGTTCTGCTGTGGGAATGGTTAATGTTGACGCTGAGGTTTGTTTAAAAGCGATCGCAATAAATCTGTGCCGTTCTTGAGGTACACCATAATCAGCAGTGTTGACTATCTGAGTTTGGTAGCTGTAACCCAACTGAGCTAAAGCAGATTTTACGATCGACCAACTGGTGGAATGTTGGTATTCAGGTACATTCTCAACAACGAATACTGGTGACAGGAAGGTTTTTAGAGCAGTAACCGCAGCTTCCGCAGTGCTGATGTCACTGCTGGTTTCTTTGGCTTTTGGGTTACTGCGCGATAGGTGCTTGCAGGGTTGTGTGAGTACCAGGATATCTGGTGGTTCTAAGTCAGTGAGTTTGTTGGTAGCTACTACTTGTTGTAAGGTTTCGCCAATGACGGGATGACCGAAGTTTTGTTGGTAGACTTTAGCGATCGCACTACTGAGTTTCGGGTCGCCTGCGTCATAGTCGATGTTCCATAAACTGCGTATACCTGCGATTTCAAAACCCGCCGTCATTAAGCCACCACCACCACAGAGGTAGCCAGCTGTGGGGGCATCCGGTGGCAGAACTAATCTGGGGGTACAAGCCCAGGCTGGAGGAATGTTGTTTGGATGCGATGGCGGGTTTGCAGTCATCGATCGGCACCGTAGTTATGGAAAGTGGACGAAAACCAACAATGTTGCTGGTTTTAATCAGGTTTTTGCATCAACAGGTCATCAATTTTTAAATCTGGGTTATTGGTTCTTTCTCTGAGCCAATCTCGCAGCTTGACCAAAGTTACGAATTCGCTTTTGGTTAAAGTTCCAGCTTTTGCCCCAGACAAGGTACGGCGATCGATTTTCCGACCTTGCAATAACAGTTCTTCATAAACAGCATTTAGGGATAAGTTTTGCGGCCAGTATTGGCTGATATCAACGTAAATTTTCATCTTTGACTCCAAAGCCTCTACGTTGATGCTGCCATGTTTACAGCTTATTACGTTAGCGTACATACGTCAATATTATTACGTTAATACTTGAATGTATGAATTGAGATCTGGGTTGCTCATCAGTAAGAGTGTAACACTATTCGCTGCGAATATATGTTAAATGCAGTGATTAGCAGAGATAAATCGCCGCAAGTCAGTTGGAGAGTATGATTGATGCTAAAAGTACAAAAAGAGGGATGAGACGATTTGATGGCTAAACCAAGGATTACGATTACGGTATCCCAGGAGGTTTACGAAATACTTGTTAATTGGGCGCAGAAGGAAGAAAGACCTCTAGCAAATTTGGTTGCCTACATTGTCAGCAAGACAGCTAAGGAATATCAGGAACAGCAGCCAAAGCAGAACCAATGAATCTAGCTGCCATCAATCCCTTAGATTTACCATCAGTTCCTTTTTCCATGCGATCGCTCTCAGTAGTGGCTTATATAGAATTTTTCTTTCTTATCTCCGTTTAGACATCGCACTTGATAGTGCAATGTCTAAACTCCAGTCACCTACTCAACCAAAATCAAGGCGTTTTGTAGTACAAATAGAGGGTAATCCAAAGCAAATAGCAGACAAATAATGTCAAACCAAAGACATACATTATTTTGATATTTGATATATGACAACTGTGTACCTTATCTAGAGAAAGATTAGATAGTTTGACATCTTGGATCTCGACCTAATTTTACAGAAGAGGCTGCATCAAGAAAACCATATACTCTTAAATCAGGAACACTACGAGTAATGCTCAAACATCTACCTTCATAATTTGAATCTTGATAGAGAGTAATTGATGAAAACTCTATTTTTACACTGCTAATTTCATCATTCCAATTATTGATTGAACAGTTACCTGTAAGACGATTCCTTCTGTCGGCTATACACAAGTTTTTCAACCTAGTTTCTCTATTTCGACAAGGCCCAGAACCAAAAGTAAGAGAATAACCTTGATAATTACCATCTCGATAAACTGTTGCACCAGGAGTACAACCTACAAATTGCGCTAATGCTTTATCCGAAGTGTCAAATAACGGTACTAAAGAGCTTAATAAACAAGCAGCCGCTAATATTGAAAACGAAGTTTTCATGATTTACTTTCCTCAATTATTAGGATTGAAATACTTTAAATTGTTCTAATATGGGATACTCATTTATTTAGTTAATTTCAGGAAAATACAGAAAACATAACCGCTTCTTTAGGTGAAAGTAACATTATATTAGAAAAAAATTAGCTAATTAACTTGAGATACATAAATACCTAAAGTAAAAATATTCGATTAGGGAACTTTTGCTCAATTCCCTAAATATGCAAATAAATCTATTGCCAACGCGATCGCCTTTTCCTTGGTCGAGGTTGGTTGGTAATTCGTTTTGCAGAAGAACAAGTTTGTCGCTGGCCTGATAGTTGTTGTAAAACCATTGCTACCGTAGTTTCTCAAGTTTTAGGTAATTCCTTACCTTCAGAATTCACTAACGTCCCAGATTTACCACCAATTGACCGATGGACTGAAGCACAAGCGCAGTTGATGGCAGAGCATAATTATCGGAATCGGTATTTAAAATGATGAATTTCCCTGCTGTCAAAAGTAAAGTTATTTATCATCTTGAGGCGGATGTTAAAGGAAATGGTAAGTTAATAAGTGAAGCAAAAAAGCTTCATCAGATAAAGATTACAGCTAAAGTCCACTATTAACTAAGGAGGAAAAAAGCTGTTTCATCTAAAATCGATTCGGTTAACTAACAACAGCACTCAACAACTAGAAAACTGATATTTCCTCAACTTAAAAATGGGAGTCAGGCAACTGAGTTTTAATTCTTCAGTGTCTCTCTAAGTTGAATTAATTAACAGAGGAAATTGCTCGGTAATTCCAGTTTGGGTGCTGTTGTTGTGATGATTAAGCTTTCCCGAAATATAGATGGTGGGAATTGAGAGCGATCGCAATCTATTTGCCAAGTACAGTGACGATACGCCTGACGGCACGCTACGCGAACGCTAGACACCCAATAAAAGTGTTTCTGTCTGTTGTTGTCCAGACATTTTCCCTTCACATAAAACACTTTGTTCCTCTAAACTAAGCACTTTTGGTTCCATTTGATTCAAGTCATCCAACACAGAATCAGCGATCGAACTATCGCTAAACAAATAGTATTCAGTTAAACTACCAATCCGATAGTTAAACTGTTTATACCGATGCTTAAAATACAGTTCTACATTTCCCCGATGTGACCACAATCCCAGTACGCTAACCTTAATAGTCTGGTAATGACAACGTAAATCTCTCTCAATTTCGGGGATTCGTTGGGTTAGCGATCGCTTAGTCACTCCAATCTTATGCAAAATTAATCCATCGGCTTCAATTCGCAGATAGTACAAATTATGTAACAAAATGCTAGCCAACTGAGCGCGATATAACCGCAAATCAACTAATCTTTCTGCTAAGTTTAACGATTTAATCACCTTGGCTAATTCTGCTTGACGTGAAAGTTCAGCTAATTTAGCTAACAATAATGGTTCCTGAACTTGATTAAATTCATGCAACGGCAAAGCGCCAAGTGGGATTTTACCTAAAGCAGTAAACTCATAAGCTGGTGGTTGAAGGTAAACATTTTTCTGTAATACCTTAGCTTTAATTAATGGCTTTAGTTCCGGTAAGTGCGGAATCCCCCAATAATAAACACCAAAAGATTGCCAGAGTTTTTTGAGTAATTGTAGTGCGGTTCCTGATAATTTAATATTAAAATTGTCGTAAAGCGGTAAAGTAGGTAATTCCTTTTTTGTGGCTACTGGATAACAAGTTTCCTCAGCATGGGCGAAGTGATGTTGCTTAACTTTTCCTTTTTTGGCTACTAATTGACCACCACAATAAGGGCAGAATAATTTAGTTTTACCACTGGGTACATCAGCGATCGCAATTAAAGTGTTATCTCGATCGACTGCATATTTAAGCCAAGTCATCTGTTGAGTTCCTTTGTTTGGGTGAACAAATCTTTTACTGTTTTGTGTTGTGTAGTTAAAGATTGCACCCTAATTTTAGTTTAATGTTTAGTTGAGAATAAAATGACAATAAATCAGAGCAAAGTTGATGCAGTAAACTACAGACCTGGGGAAATAATCTTAGGAAGAATCTTGAATTATTAAGAGAGCAGAGAAATGGTTAATTAAATGTTAGTTGATGCCAATTTTGCTCGAGGCGATCGGAAAGTGTGACCAAAGAGAAAATATTCAAATTTCTGGTGGAAGTCGATCGAATCCATTTTGATAGAAAACTGCTATTTTCCCCTGTTTCTTAGCATTTTCTAGAGACTGAAGTGCCTCTTCTCTATTCGCGTAGGTAATAAACTCCCACTTACCATTTAAGGCTTGTTCCCTGTTATTAGCAATAGCAATTATAGTTGGCTCTGGTTTGTGGTTCATCGATTAATTAATTAATGTTACTTGCTTCTATTTTGCACTTTCCAGAATACTTTAAACTGATTGTAAGTAAATATATTCTGGTGTTTAATATGTTTACAAAGAATGGTGGCTCTGGTGCGATCGCAAATCCCCATATTCACAGTGATTCAAACATCTTCAGCATTTTCTGTGCTGATATCCTCTGGTGGTTCCTGATGGTTAGCAGCAGGACTCAAACGATTAGCCACTGCGCGTAAAACCTCAGCCATTTGTTCTTGACTCATCAAGCGGATTTGCAACATTAGACCATCATCGGGTGGATTTTCTTGGATTTTGACATCCATTTTAGCCAGACGACCGATAATCATTTGGGCTAACTTGGCAGCTTCCTGATGATTAAGTTGATCGACAACATCGATCGCTTCTTCCGCAGTACGGTATTGTCTGATATCAACTTTCTCACGTTCCTCACCCACAGCAATTAATTCCTCCAAAGAGTAAGGAGTATGGACAGCAAGATTAGCCAAAGTTGCAACGTCAGGATTTTTCACATCACAAAATTCTAAACGACGAATAGTTGTATGGCTGACTCCACTCAATACCTCAAACTCACGATAACTGCGTGAGCCTCGTGCTTGCTTAACGATCTGGGCAAGTTTGAGCAAACCTTGTTCTGTATAAAGTGAGTCAGGCATAAGGAAAATCAACTTTTTCAAGCCAACTATTTACAGATTACAGACTTAACCGAGCCGGAAAAGCCTTGTAACTTACATAATACAGACTAAATCCATTCATTTGATAGATTTTTTATTCTTTTCTTAACTAATGTTACTTACCTGTTACATTAAGAAAGTTGTAGTCTGGTACACATTGCGCCACAAAAGATGACAAGTCAAATCAGGGAAAATTGCATCAACAGTGATGACAAATACACCACAGAACGGCAAGCGATCGTAGATTGGTTATTAGAGCAGGGGTATCCACCATTACCAGTAGCGCCAATCCAAGACCCGAAACTGCATCATAAGTTGGGTAAGGCAGACCCACAACGCCAGATTTGGGAGCATTGTCCAGTCAATGAAAAGTTACAACCATTACCGTTATTTACAGGCAAGAATCCCAGTTACCTCGATGAGTCAGGGAAACCACATTTATTGAATCATCGACAATATCAAAAGCGATCGCCCAACACCAAAGAACTTCAACAATGGTTCGCCAATCCCGCAAATGGAGTCGGGACGCTGGGCGGTTGGAACAATACCACCTGGTTGGATTTTGATGTCAAATGTTTCCCTTCCCAATATGAATGTGATGCAGCAGTAACCAAGATTCTGCAATTGCCCCAATTACAAGGTACGTTTGTCGAGCGATCGCATTCCGGTGGTTGGCGAATCGGTGTCAAAGTGAAGAATTGGCCTAATAACAAACCATTTACCAATTTTGCGCTAAGTCCCGATGGTGTTCATGTGGGAGAAGCGTTGGGTGCAGGGCGTTTTACTGTACTTGCGCCGACTATAGGACCATCGGGTAATCCGTATCAATCGATTAATCGCGCCATTCCTGTTGAAGTGGAATCATTAGAAGCAATCGGCATTTATGCCAAAGGTGCAAACCAAATTACTAGTCAATGGACAGATGTAGATTGGGCGCTCTCCTACCTAAAAGCATTGCATCCATCCAGGGCTGATAACTACGAAGAATGGCTCAAAGTCGGGATGGCACTGCATAGCGTTGACTCCAATTTAATTTATGAATGGGATGCTTGGAGTCGGCAAAGTGCAAAGTACCAGCCGGGAGAATGCCAGCGTAAATGGGCGAGTTTTCAGCGATCGGGTATCAGTATCGGCACTTTGGCAACTTTCGCTAAACTTGATGGCTGGCAAAATCCTCACAATTCCAAAAATCAACGCCGCCAGGTAAATGCTGTTTCTACCATCAAAGAATACAAAGTAACAAATCAATGGAATGTGCCAGTATCGCTGAATGGTGAAATCGGTTGGTTAGTGGAAGAGGACGATCGGTTTAATTTCCATCCCAAATGTAACTTTGATTTTCAGGTAGAACGGGAATTATCGAGTGAAGATGGCGGTGGGCTGGTGTTGCAAGTGCAGCGAGCGATCGGTCGATCCGCCTGGTCTACAACGAAGGATGATTTTGCATTCGATCGATTATTCCGAGGTAACTAGGTTTGTGGATGCGATGAAAGTTGCGTTAGGTTGTGGAATTGTCTGCAATCTGAAGAAAGAACACCTGGGCGCATTTATTCATAGTCGGATTCAAGAATATCGCGATCGGGGTGGAAAGCTTTATCGGCTATCTGAGGG
>JBAVZX010000134.1:0-2854 GCA_049589015.1 Phormidium sp.
GCTTTAGAAGCACGCAATAGGTTAGGAACAATTCCTCCTAAAGCAATACAAGGCTTTTTAGATAAACTTTTACTGGTAATTATTTTTTTTATATATTGTTCTAAAAAATTACTAATATGCACTACAGGCACATAATCGCCTTGATAATAACGAGAGTTCATATTCATAGTTTTCTTAAAACATTCTTCCTGTTCCTCTAAAGTCATTTTAGGAATAGGAATAAAATCTTGAGGAATAGGAAACCAGTCTGGTTTTGCTTCTCTTACAAATTCTGCATATTCTTTAACGGGTACTTCCTCATTATTTTTAATAAAAGCGAAAGCTCCATTATCAAGATAAAATTTAATATTTTTAGGAACGCCTAAATGTTCATGTAATCCTTTTTCCATTGCTTTTTTTCTTTGACTAGGCATTTTATGAAAATCAGCGTATGAAATCATCACCGCTTGTAAATCTTTTAAGTGATAAGGCGATGTGGAATCCCAAACACGAGGTTTTATTCCTTTTAAGCCAAAACCAGCGACTATTTGCACTATTTTTTAAACAATTTTATTAAGAAAATATTGGTATTTTGACCAAAGTTCTTGTTTAACATTTCGAGTTAAACTTTCACCTAAATCCTTAGAATATTTATGAGATTTCTGGGTTACAGATGGGATTAAGTAAGTAATTGGATCGTCACTCATAAAAGAATGATCTTCATCAACTTCAAAACTACAATATTTTATTGCTGTTAATATTTTAACAGATATTTTTTCAATAGTGTCAGTATTTTCTGCAAAAAATTCATAACGAGGCAATAATTTGTTAGGACTTTTAGAATGACCAATAAAAAACATATAAGTATGAAATATTTTACATAATTGTTGATAAGGTGCTATGTCAATACCACTTTTTTCTTCTTCAACTCTTTTACGATAGCGATCAAAATATAGTTCTAAGTCATTCAAATTAGCTTTTTCATTTAAAGTTGCTCTAGTTGTAAATGATCTGCGAATTAAACAAGTGCAAATAGTTCTTTTAAGCTGATTTTCAAAACAATCTGGAGAAGATAATAGTAAAGTCATTGCTTGTCCATCTGTTAAGGTGTAATTTCCAGTTTCCCAGCTAGTATCTATATATTTACCAATATACCAATCTAAAACAGCACTATATACTTTTAAACGAACATTTTTAGAAATTCCACAATAAATTCGATTAAAATCTCTCGCGGAATTGAGACATTTTAGTAATTCATTAATAGCTTTTCTAGTAAATTCTCCCCGTCTATTATCAATTAAATAATTATCTAAGTAAGCATCTTGGGGAAATAAACTACCATCTCTAAGGATAATATCGGGGCAATCTCTACCAGCATTTAATAAATATTCGTTATCAAAGATATATTGACCTACATCCATAGCCGACGCAGTACAACGATGAAAATCTTCAGGTTCTAATTCGTCTTGATAAGATGGATCAATTAACATCCATTGAAGTAGCTCTTGATTAGGTTGTGGATTGAATCTACCTTCATCAAAAATAGGTTTACCATTTTCTACTTTAACAATTGCACCCGCAGCGTTATTTAGCAGAAAAGGAACAGTACGATTAAAAAAACGAGCCGGATAAGGAACTGAACTACGATGTTGACTAACATCTGAAGAGCCAATTAAAAAATTTCCATTCTTCCATAAACTATCATCACTTTCAATGTTATTAAGAAAGTATTGTCCAACAATGTGAGTATAAAGATGTTCTTTAATTAATTCTTCATTTAATTCAACTTTCCATTTTCGACTTCCTTTTGCTGGAGAAATAATGTTAACTTGTTCTTTTGTCATTCCCAAACCACGAATAGCAACTTGTTTAAGAAGTTTTGCTAAACGTTCTGATTGATTTGAATTTTCTTTTATTTGTTCTTTTAAATCTTTGAAAAACTCCAAATATAACTCTCTAGGGTCTTTTTTTGACAAATGTTCTCTTGCTGTTTTAATAGTTGTTTGCCACTGTTCTTGAGCTTTAACTAGTTTGCTCATATACTCAAGAGTTTCTTCAAATGGATCGTGATTTTTTAAAGTATCATAACTATTAACCTGATCGCGATCTAAAACTTCATAATTTTCTTGACTTAAAATTTGATCGAAGTTCATTTCTAACTGTATATAGGGTGATTGGCTATTACTAGATTTTTTTTTACGAGGCATTTTACTTTTCTTTTAATTCATTAATTTTGTCAATCCACTGCTTTTGCATCTCTTGAAAAATCTCAGGAGTTTTACCACCTTCCGAATCTTTAGTTGTACGCTCTCTAATTTTGACCGGAATAGTATGCTTGATACTTTCATAAGTCCCCGAAATTAAACAAGTTCCCTGCGGCATTTTCGGTAAAGCTCTCAACATTTCATCAGTAGCATCCGCTTTAACTCCCTTAATAGCATCTAACTGATCTGGCTCTAAAGCAAAAACTAATCTAGTATTACATTGGCGAATCACACTTTTATCAATATCAACAGGGCTTTGTGTCATTAAAACCATACAAATTCCATGATGCCTTCCTATTCTTACACCTTCTCGAATAATTTGTTTGCAAGGACTACTCTCTCCTTGGGGTACAAATAAATGTGCTTCATCAACTACAGCTACATAAGGAGGAATATGACCTTTTAATCTTAAATTTTGTAGTTCTCTTAAAACTGCTGTTGCTATAGATTGAAGTTGCTTTGATGTTAAATTTTTACAATTAATAGATAAACAAGGGTACATTAATTTTCGCCAGTCGGCAACACCATTGCCAAAAATTTTATATCCATTCATCAACTAGCACATACCATGTTTGGTAATTATAAGGTTTACCTTGACCCTCTATTAATCC
>JBAVZX010000135.1:0-1688 GCA_049589015.1 Phormidium sp.
TAGAGACGTTGTATACAACGTCTCTACATTCTCTACAAGTGTTCTAGATAACGCTTTAATTTCTGGAGATTTCTAATCATAATAAAAGAGGAAAAGTTGAGTAATAACTATGGCAGAACCTCAAACGAAATCAAAGCGTAAAGTGTTGCTTTATCCTGGTGAAGATGGCTATTTTGTAGTCGAAGTGCCAAGCTTACCAGGCTGTATCAGTCAGGGAAAAACTCGTGAGGAAGCATTAGCAAATATTGAAGAAGCGATCGATCTTTACATCGAACAATCATCAGACAAGTTGATTTGAGTGCTGATGAATTTATTGCACTACCTGTAAAAATCTACTTGCTCTGGAGCTTACTATGAGTACAAAACCCAACTTTCAAACAATGACTAAGCGTGAATTACGAACCTATATTTTAGAACATCGAGAAGACGAAAAAGCCCTTCATGCTTATCTTGATAAACTTCATGACGAAAACCCCAACCCACGAGTTTATAGTCCTGAAGAAAATGTAGCTGAAGCAGTTTCCGAGTACCTGAAGCAACGAAAAAATCAGGAAAGTTAGAAAATTAAATTTTGAGGTTAACAGATTGTTTATACTGAAGGCAACTTGTCATTTGGTTCTGGCTTAACATCTGGGACTTTTGCTAAGACCGCCTCATAATTTGAGCGATTTCCTCGCTTTGCTCTTTCTTGTAAATAGCTTTCAGTTGTTAACGCAGAAATCTTTTCCGCAACAGCCAAAGCAACAAACTGATCGACTGAAATTCCATCTCGTTCTGCAAGTTCCTGTAAACTTCTATATAGTGAATCTGGTAGTTGAACATTAAGTAAACTCATGGCAATGCTCCAATAGATTGTAAAAAAGCCGCAGGTGTAATTACTGTTAAACCGAATCGATCGACACCAACAAAATCACGAATATTGTACGTTACTACGCTATCACACCCTGCTTTGACTGCAAGTTCCAAAATCATATCGTCTTTAGGATCGGGTAAATAAGGTCGCCAAAGAAAAAATATTTGATGATGGGTAGCAACTGAACAATAAAAATCGATGAGATCTTGGACATCCGTTGCGCTAATAGATAAATTTGGCAACTGCCGCAACAAAACTTCTTCGTATTCTAGAACAACTGGTACAGAAAGATGAATATCAAATTGCTCTGAGCCAACAAGCTGCAATAGCCGAAAAGCACTACCATTTCTGGAACGTAGCCCAGCGACTATTACGTTAGTGTCGATAACAATTTGTGGAATAGGCATGAAGGTATGGAATAAGGCTAGAATATTGTACTTTAGTAGCTTTCAGGCTACCATAATGAAAAGATTTTCAGCGTATAATTATTTGATTAAGCTATGATAATAGATCAATGAGAGAACCAACAGGGGCGCAGCTAAGAACTTTATATAGACTTTGCCATCTCCTAACAAATATGATGTTTCAGCCTATTCATATCGTGCGCCTCGATGAGCGATCGCTCAATTTGTTTATTCTAGCTGGACAAGGTGAAGATATAGAATTTGAAATTCAACCAGATGGGAGTATTGAACCATGACTAAAGTTAATTTTGCGGCAATGAGCGATCGCCAATTAAAGCAATATATTCTTACCCATCGAGATGATCAAGAAGCATTTTACGCTTATATCGATCGACGACATTCCCGCCCTAATAAACTTACAATCGAGTTTG
>JBAVZX010000136.1:0-3245 GCA_049589015.1 Phormidium sp.
AGTCTGCACCTACCATTGGGGCGAGGTCAATTTTATTAATTACCATTAAGTCAGATTTCGTAATTCCGGGGCCACCTTTGCGGGGAATTTTATCACCTGCGGCTACATCAATTACGTAAATTGTCAAGTCTACTAATTCGGGACTAAAAGTGGAGGCTAAGTTGTCTCCGCCACTTTCGACAAATATTAAGTCTAGGTTGCTAAATTTCTGTTCCAATTGTTCAATGGCAACCAAGTTAATTGAAGCATCTTCGCGGATAGCTGTGTGGGGACAACCACCTGTTTCTACGCCTAAAATGCGATCGCTAGGTAAGGCTTGAGAATGTACTAAAAACTGAGCATCTTCCTGAGTATAAATATCATTTGTCACTACAGCAATGCTGTAATCTTCTCGTAAATTTTTACACAAAGCATCGACTAAAGCTGTTTTTCCTGAACCCACAGGGCCAGCAATTCCCACACGAAATACATTCATATTTATCTACTCAACTACTGTTGGGGAGTCAAGGTAACTTCTGCTACTTTACCTACTTCTCCGAGAGGTTTTGCTTCTTGGTTATTCAGAGAAACTAGCACAACACCCGCATTACCGGAACGAATGACAATTTTTTCTTTAGCAGTCCAAGATTGTTGTGTTCCCTTAGATAAAATTCCCTCAAATTGCATTTTGCCATCAGCGGTTACTCGTATCCATGAATCATCTTGGGATTGGACACTAACTTGGAAAGGTGTGTTAGATACAGTGTTGTTCGGTGTTGCGTCAACTGGTTGCGCTGAGGTGGAAGATGGTGTAGAACTAATAGACGAATTAGGATTACTTTTGGGCGTGACTGGTGCTACAGTATTTCCTACTTTCTTTTGTTCGACAGTTGATGATGGTTTATTTTGGATAACAGATGGCGATCTTTGTGGACGATTTAGGAGATAAAAAATGCCCACCAGTGCTACTAATGTTCCGGCCAAAATGTAAGGTAAGTAGGGAATAGAAGGAATGGAAAAATTTTCAGGTAAGGAGGGTAGAGAGAATTTTTCTCTTTGTGAGGCTGACTCTTCCTGGGAACGTTCTGGATCATTATTCGCATCAAACTTTTTACCGCCAATAACTTCCGCATTTAATAGTTGCTCGCTCAAGTCTATAGGTGGTAATTCTATGGGAAAAGTCATTGCTAAAGCGTTACCATCTAACCCCAGAGAATCGGCATATCGGCGGATAAACCCTTGAATATAAACTGGTTCAGGCAAACTCTCCTCTTTTGCGTCTTCTAGCGCCCTTAAAAGACTGGTGCGAATGTATGTAATGGCAGCTACTTGTTCTAAAGATATTGACTGCTCTTTTCTTAATCTGCGGAGATATGTTCCTATTTCTCTGAGTTTTTCTCCTTGATCGGTAGTTAAAATGCTCACGTTGTTACCCTAGATATGAACTATAGTTGAGATCTTGAATAAAAGATACCATATCATCTGACTTGACAAAGCGGTAAAAATTCATGTTGTCGAAATTTGTTTTTCCTCTTCCTCCTACTTTAAATGAAATTATTGGGACTGCCAGAAGCAATGTTTATGCCAGTGCTAAAGAAAAGCGGGCGTGGACAAATAGAATTGCTGTAGAATGTTTTGGTCGTAAGCAGTTTCCTGACCGAGTTTGGATTGAGTTTATCTGGAAAATTAAGAATTTTCGCCGCGATCCCGATAATATTTCTGCGGCGGCTAAATTTGTGATGGATGGGTTAGTGGAAGGTGGGATTATTCAAGATGATAGTTTAAAATTTATTATGTCTCCGGTATTACATTGGTATGAAAAAGGTGAGGATTTAGTAGAGATTCATATTGCTGACCATCCGATTTGGAATGGTCGGATAATTGATCTGGAAAATCCGGGATTTTCCGAAACTAAGGAGCAAGCTATAGCAGTTTATCCAGAGGTATTGTTACCTGCAAAAAGGGCGGAAGTTAGGGAAAGTGCGGAAGTATCTATGAGGCCGATGTCCGAAGGGATCGCTAGGCGAATTGTAGCAGAAAAAATTCCCGAAACACTGACGGTAACGACAGTTGTTGAAGTGCTAAAATCAGAGGTTTATGATTCTAGAGAGTTGTTAGAATTAGCGGATTTAATTAATCGGGAATATGAGCGATCGAAAGCTGCACCAGCCACAGCAATGCTACACGCTAGAAATGCGGGACAATTCTTGTTGCAGGCGCAAAGTTTACTACCTGAGTCAGAATGGTTAACTTGGTTAAGTGCAAATTGTCAGGTTTCGGAACAGTCGGCAAAAACTTATATGGCGATCGCTCAAAGTTGGATCAGTCTCCAGAAATCTTCTCAGCTGTCACGCATTTAAGAAGCAGGGGTACAGGGGAGAGAATTAACGGAATGTTTTCCTATTGACAAATTAGGCAATTTAAATATAAAAGAAATGTTAGTTTTTATTTATCCCTAGAGTTGACTATTTCCCCCTAAGTTAAAGCATTGAGAGATTAGTTAGTAAAAATACTGAGCGGGGAAAGCCAGACCTGTTGGTATTTCCAGGATTTTGGTGAATGAAAACTTATATGTGCAAGCCTTGACAAATAGCAGCTATTACTGAGTTTTTTGGATATAAGTTAGGTGATATGATTTCGGATGAATATCTGAACAAAGAGTGATTAAGTATGGCTATGGCCCAAGTCCCCGTCTCTCCAGTGGTGCTAATAATTCTAGATGGCTGGGGATTTCGTGAAGAAACTGACGGCAACGCCATTGCTGTGGCAAAAACACCCGTGATGGATAGCCTGTGGGCAGCTTATCCCCACACCCTAATTAGTGCTTCTGGGAAAGCAGTGGGACTACCAGAAGGGCAAATGGGTAATTCGGAAGTGGGGCATCTGAACATCGGGGCTGGGCGGGTAGTACCGCAAGAATTAGTTCGTATTTCTGATGCGGTAGAAGATGGTTCCCTGTTGAGAAACCCAGCATTGGTAAAAGTTTGTCAGGAAGTACAAAATCGAGGTAGCAAGCTACATTTAATGGGCTTGTGTTCCGATGGTGGTGTACATTCTCATATCAGCCATTTATTAGGACTGCTAGACCTGGCGAAAGTGCAAGGTGTATCTGAAGTTTGTGTTCATGCAATCACCGATGGTCGGGATACTAACCCGAAAGATGGTGTAGAAGCAATTAAACAAATTCAAAGCCACATCGATCGCATTGGTGTCGGTCGCATTGTTACTATTAGCGGTCGTTACTACGCAATGGATCGGGATAAACG
>JBAVZX010000137.1:0-3922 GCA_049589015.1 Phormidium sp.
GGGTGCAGGAGGGTCAATTGGCAGTGAACTTTGTCGGCAAATCTTCAAATGTAAACCTGCCCAAATAGTAATATTGGGACATGGAGAAAACTCTGTATTTGCCATTGAACAAGAACTGCAAGGTATCATTAAATCTTTGAAAAATAAAGGCGAGAAACCAGAAAATTTACCGCAAATTACTGCTCTCATCGCTGACTTACGAATGTTACCACGTCTGAAGTATGTCTTTGAAAAATTCCGTCCAGAAGTGGTATTTCATGCTGCGGCTCATAAGCACGTTCCTATGATGGAATTAAACCCACCAGAAGCAATCACAAATAATGTGCGGGGAACGAAAAATTTGCTAGACCTAGTGTTGCACTATGATGTGCAGAACTTTGTCATGATTTCCACTGACAAAGCAATTAATCCCACTAATATTATGGGAGCTAGCAAGCGAGTTGCAGAAATGTTAGTCTTGCGAGCCGCTCAAAAGAGCGGTAAACCATTCGTAGTAGTTCGATTTGGTAATGTTTTAGGTAGTCGAGGTAGTGTCGTTCCTACTTTTAAAAACCAAATAGCTAAAGGTGGACCGATTACTATTACTCATCCAGAAATCTGCCGTTATTTCATGACAATTCCAGAAGCAGTGCAACTAGTATTGCAAGCATCTGTACTCGGACATGGTGGGGAAGTATTCATGCTGGATATGGGTAAACCAGTCAAAATTGTAGACTTAGCAAAAGATTTAATTCGCCTTTCAGGATTGGAAGTTGGCAAAGACATTGATATTACTTTTACAGGGTTGCGTCCGGGAGAAAAGCTTTACGAAGAATTGTTTATTCAGGGTGAACAATATAACCGCACTCGACATGAGAAGATCCTGACTGCTGAAAATGCCAGCCGCATTGTTCCAGACTTGATCGATACTAAGGTAGATTCACTTTGTCAAGCAGCAGAGCAAAATAATTCTAACTTAATTGTCTTTTTGTTAGAACGATTAGTACCTGAATACACACCTGGATATTCGACAGTTCATTTGCACACTTTAGAGAGTGATTTAAAGCGGGCAATTGAATGCCAAGAATTTCAAATTCACTATCAGCCGATCGTGCGCTTAGAAACAGATCAAATGATTGGTTTTGAAGCTTTGTTACGCTGGCAACACCCGGAACATGGCTTGGTTTTTCCTGTAGATTTTATTTCTGTAGCAGAAGAAACAGGCTTAATTATCCCGATCGGTTGGTGGGTGATGCGAGAAGCTTGTCATCAGATGTATGCTTGGCAGCAACAATACTGTCTGGATGTACGATTATCTATAGGCGTGAATCTGTCAGCCAAACAATTTTTCCACTCTAATTTAATTGAGGAGATTAACCAAATTTTAGAGGAAACTAAGCTTAATCCTTCTAATTTGAGATTGGAAATTCCTGAAACGGTGATTACTCAAAATCCTGAGTTAGTTACTAGTATGTTCAATCAACTAAAAACCTTGGGAGTGCTATTACAAATCGATAATGTTGAATTAGCTAATTCATCATTAAATTATCTGTATAATCTAACCAATTTTAGTCAGGGTCAAATTGATAGTTTAAAGATGAATTGTTCTTTAATCGAAGACTTTGATTCTAAACAAGCCAAATCAGCAACTATTGAGGAGATAATTAGTATTAGTCAGGAGTTAGGTGTGAGCATAATCGCTACATCGGTGGAAACATTGAGTCAAATAACTCAATTAAAGTCGCTTAGATGTGCTTATGGTCAGGGATATTTTTTCTCGAAACCTGTAGAAAGCAAAGTAGCGAAGACACTAATTGAAGCCAAGGCAATTTTAAATCAATCGGGGCATTCGTAAAAAACCGATGAGTGCTGAATAATGACATTCTCCATTAGATTAAGTTATTGCAATTAGTAACCAATGGAAGAGATAAAACCACTAACATTACGCCGAAATTTTTCTTGGACATTCGTTGGTAATGCTGTTTATGCGGCTTGTCAATGGGGAATGTTAATTGTACTGGCTAAACTCGGTTCTCCTGAAATGGTCGGTCAGTTTACTTTGGGTTTAGCAGTGACGGCACCTGTAATCATGTTCACCAATCTCTCGCTTCGCAATGTCCAAGCGACTGATGCTAAACACAATTATCAGTTTGGTGATTACCTGGGTTTGAGATTGATTGCTATTACTTTGGGGCTTTTGATAATTGTTGGAATTACGATCGCATCTGGATACCGTTTGCAGACATCGCTGGTGATTCTAACTATTGGTTTGGCTAAGGGATTTGAGTCAATCAGCGATGTATTTTACGGACTCATCCAACAACATGAACGGATGGATCGCATTGCTATTTCGATGATGATTAAAGGCCCCCTATCGCTTTTACTATTAGCTATTGGGGTTTACTATACCGGGAGTGTGCTGTGGGGAAGTGTAGGATTAGCAGTTGCTTGGGCGATCGTTTTGTTTAATTACGACATTCGCAGTGGTGCGTTGATACTGAAAACTAGCCCTTGGCAAAAATGTAAGCAGAAAAGCCCTAAAATTTTTCCAAATCCGTTACATCCCCATTGGAACCTAAAAACTTTGGTTCAACTCACTTGGTTAGCTTTACCTTTGGGTGTGGTAATGATGTTGATTTCTTTGAACAGCAATATCCCACGATATTTTATTGAGTCTTATTTAGGAGAAAGAGAACTGGGGATTTTTGCGGCTTTAGCTTATTTGATGGTAGCAGGGAACATGGTGATCGCTGCTTTGGGACAGTCAGCTACTCCTCGATTAGCGAAATATTATGTAACGGGAAATAGCACTGCTTTTCGTACACTTTTGTTTAAGCTGGTGGGGCTGGGCTTGGTGTTAGGTACGGTGGGTGTTTTTATAGCTGTTGTTGCTGGTCGAGAAATCCTAACTTTACTCTATAAATCAGAGTATGCCGAGCAATCTGATTTGTTCGTGTGGCTGATGGTAGCTGCGGGTATGGGGTACATATCGTCCTTCCTGGGCTATGGAATGACAGCAGCTAGGTATTTTCGAGTTTTAATACCTTTGTTTGCTTTGGTAACAGGGACTTCTGCAATCGCTGGTCTTTGGCTAATTCCAAAACAGGGATTGTCAGGGGCTGCGATCGCGCTGATTCTTTCAGCATTAGTTCAATTGGTTTTAAGTTTAGGTGTTACTTACCATGTCATATACAAACTCCGCAGAGGTAGTTATGAAACTTGATTCAAAGGCATTTTCTTATATTGATGGAACATCTTTCAGCGATGTATTTGCACTCTCGATTGAGCAATTAGATCGTTTCCCAGAAAGAATGGAATTTGTTGAAGAGATAGTCAAGGGAAAAAGAGTGCTTCATATTGGCTGTCTTGACCATGTTCAACTCATTGAGTCCCGAATTCAATCTGGTTGTTATTTTCATCAGCGCTTAACTAATATTGCATCAGAGTGCTTGGGAATTGATATTAACCAAGAGGGTATTAAATTTGTTCAAGAAAACTTTCATTTCTCTAATATGTACTTTGGCGATATAGTTTGTCCTAATAAAATTCAGGAGATTGCTTCTAAAAACTGGGACTATGTAGTCTTTGGGGAAGTTTTAGAACATATTGACAATCCAGTTTATTTTCTCAATCAATTTATCGCTAATTATAGAGATAATTTTGACAAAATTGTGATCACTGTTCCTAATGCTTTCAAATTTGTTAATATTCGGCGGATTTTTAAAAACTTTGAAATTATCAATTCCGATCATAGATATTGGTTTACACCCTATACAATTTGGAAAGTTGTAAATCAAGCTGGCTTATTTGTTGATACAATTCAGATGTGTACAAACGGACACTTAAATAATTATTTACGAAAACGTATTAAAGATTTAATATTAGCACGGTATCCTTTATTGGCCGACAACATTGTAGTTATTTGTCACCCAAAATAGAGTTG
>JBAVZX010000138.1:0-5964 GCA_049589015.1 Phormidium sp.
ATCCAGGGGAAATAGCAACAGGCGCTAAACAACCTTACACAGTTTACACACCCTTTTGGAAAAACTGGATTAACAAACCAAAAACCGAGCCAGTCAACAAATTTCAAAACCGAGAAACCTTAACCGCAAAAGAACAAGAAGCAATCAATCAAGCAGGTGTAATTCCCTTACCAACCGCCAAAGATTTAGGGTTTATTTGGAATAACAAATTAATGTTAGCACCCGGAGAAACCGCAGCGCAGGAAAGATTAGAAGAGTTTTGTAATGAAGCAATTTTTAGCTACAAAGAAAAGCGTAATTTCCCAGCTATTGACGGCACATCTCGACTAAGTGCAGCCTTAAAATTTGGCGCAATTGGGATTCGGACAATGTGGGATGCTACGCTTAACGCAATGGCGGGAAGTAGCAGCGACGAAGCACAAGAAAGCGTGAAAACTTGGCAACAAGAATTAGCTTGGCGCGAGTTTTATCAACACGCAATGTATCATTTTCCCGAACTCGCAGAAGGCGCTTATCGCCAGGTTTTTAAAAGCTTTCCTTACGATAATAACTTAGAACATTTTCAAGCTTGGTGCGAAGGAAGAACAGGTTATCCAATTGTTGATGCAGCGATGAGACAATTAAAATCAACTGGTTGGATGCACAACCGTTGTCGAATGATAGTTGCAAGTTTTTTGACAAAAGATTTAATAATTGAGCCGAAAATGGGGGAGAGATATTTTACCCAAAACCTTTATGATTGGGATCTTTCTGCTAATAATGGCGGTTGGCAATGGAGTGCTTCTAGTGGGATGGACCCGAAACCTTTGCGAATTTTTAATCCCGCTGCTCAGGCAGAGAAATTCGATCGTAATGGGGATTATATCAGAGAGTGGGTGGAGGAATTGCGATCGCTCCCCACCAAACAACTCATTACTGGCGAAATCTCAGATTCGCAACGGCAAAAATTAGGTTATCCTTTGCCAATTGTGGATCATAAAATCCAGCAAAGAGTTTTTAAGGAACGGTATAATCAACAAAAGGTTGAATAGGGTTTTTATTGATTTAGATTTGGGTGGGGCGTTGTGAGTTTTTGTTTTTTTAACCACAGATGTCCACAGATAAACACAGATGAACACAGATGGATTATTCATACCTGATGAAAATTCGCCAAACCAACCAATTTACTTTGTTGAAGTCCAATTTCAACCAAGATTCAGATTTTTATTGGCGATTTTTTACCGAAATCTTTGTCTATTTAGGTCAGTATCAACCAGTAAATAACTGGTGTGCAGTCGCCATATTTGCCAATCGTAATTTAGACCCAGGAATTCCAATTCACTACCAAGGGTTAGTTCAAAATCAACAAGTAATTGTTGTATATTTAGATGAATTAATCAATAGAACTGAACCATCATTACCAATTGGTATGGTGCAGCTAGTGGTAGAAAGTTCTGAGTCAGCAGTTGCCCGCACTAGGCGACTTCTAGAACAAGCACAGGCACAGCTACAAAATGAAGCAACAAGGCGGAAGGTTATAGAATTGATAGAGTCGGTATTGATTTACAAATTTACCAACCTAAGTCGCGAGGAGATTGAAGCTATGTTTAGTTTAAGTGACTTGAAACAAACTCGATTTTATCAAGAAGCAAAAGCCGAAGGGAAACAGGAAGGTAGACAAGAAGGGAAATTAGAAGGTAAACAAGAAGGTAAACAAGAAGGGAAATTGGAAACAGTACCTTTGTTATTGGAATTAGGATTAAATATTCCACAAATAGCGGCAAGATTAAATTTGGATGAGGAAGTAGTGAGAGAAGCGGCGGGAAATTTTGCGGCTGATACCTTGTCGGAAAATAATTAAGAGAATTAGATGAATCCGCACTTTCATTTACTATACTCCCAACCCCCAGATTAATCTGCGGGGTAATTCTTTAATCTCAAATCCAAAATCGTTTATACTATTACCCGCCTAGAAAGAGAGAAACTAGCATCTATCATTAAAAGTGCGAGGACAAAGTGAAAATATTAGTAATTGGTAACGGCGGAAGGGAACACGCCTTAGCTTGGAAACTTTTACAATCTCCACAAGTAGAACAAGTATTTGTTGCTCCAGGTAATGGCGGAACGGCGATAATGGAAAAATGCCAAAATGTGGCGTTGGCTGTGGATGACTTTGCCGGAATTGGCAGTTTTGCCCAAGAAAATCAGGTTTCTTTAGTTGTTGTTGGCCCGGAAGTTCCCCTAGCTTTGGGAATTACTGATGCTTTACAATCGCAAAATATTCCGGTTTTTGGCCCGAACAAAGCAGGTGCTCAAATTGAAGCGTCAAAAGCTTGGGCTAAAGCTTTAATGGAAGAAGCGGGAATTCCTACGGCGAAGTCTGCAACTTTCACCGATGCAGCGGCGGCGAAAGCATACATTGCAGAACAAGGCGCACCAATTGTGGTAAAAGCTGATGGACTAGCAGCGGGAAAAGGTGTCATCGTCGCGCAAACTGTAGAAGAAGCGCAAAGCGCAATTACTACTATCTTTAAAGAAGGGATTGGCAAAAGTTCTGATTCTTCCATCACTTTGGTAATTGAAGAATGCTTAGTTGGTGAGGAAGCTTCCGTTTTAGCTTTGACGGATGGGGTGACTATTCGCCCTTTAATTCCTGCTCAAGATCATAAACGGATTGGGGAGGGAGATACAGGGCCGAATACTGGGGGAATGGGTGCTTATGCGCCTGCGCCTTTGGTGACAGTTTCCCTTATGGATAGGATAGAACGAGAAGTGCTGCAAAGAGCGATCGCCACCCTAAAAAAACGCCACATCGACTATCGCGGCGTACTCTACGCCGGACTAATGATTTCCCCCCAAGGCGAATTGAAAGTCTTAGAATTTAACTGTCGTTTCGGCGACCCAGAAACCCAAGCTGTGTTACCTTTGCTGGAAACACCTTTAGAAGAATTGATGTTAGCCTGTGTTCAACAGCGACTCGCCGAAATGCCGCCTATTAGCTGGAAATCAGGCGCTTGCGTTTCTGTAGTCATGGCTTCTGGCGGATATCCCGGAGATTACCCCAAAGGTAAAGAAATTATCGGGATTTCTCAAGCTGAGTCAACAGGTGCAGTAGTATTTCATGCAGGGACTAAATTCGGGGAAACTTTAGTTACCGATGGCGGCAGAGTTTTGGGAGTTACGGCTATAGGCGAAAATATAAGTAGTGCTAAAGCCCTCGCTTACAACGCTGTCGATAGAATTCAATTTGCAGGCGCATACTATCGCCGCGATATCAGTAACAAAGCTATCAGCTAACTTTTTTTGCGAATAGCCTTTAAAGTATGAATAGCAAAGAAGTTTGGGAATGAGGCAAACTTCTTCGTTCACCTTCCCTTTGTTGTCCTCCATCCTTTGTTAAGATGCTGGTCCTCCTGAAAACAATTCGAGAAGCTATCGCCCATTGGTGGTCAGAGTTTACACTGCAAACAAGGTTAATGGCTGCTGCTACCTTGGTAGTCTCTTTGCTGATGAGTGGACTGACCTTTTGGGCCGTTAATACCATTCAAGAGGATGCTCGTCTCAACGATACCCGTTTTGGTCGTGACTTGGGAATCCTCTTGGCAACTAATGTATCTCCCCTGATTGCCGAAAATAATTTGACGGAAGTTGCACGTTTTTCGGAACGTTTTTTCGATAACACTTCCAGTGTTCGCTATATGCTTTATGCGGATACAGAGGGCAAAATGTTTTTTGGGCTTCCTTTTTGGCAGTCGGAAGTGCAAAACTCTCTAACTATTGAACGTCGGATTCAACTTCCTCCAGATTACGCTGCTAATTCCGAATTGCCGATGATTCGTCAGCATCTTACTCCGAATGGGGAAGTGACTGATGTGTTTGTGCCTTTAACTCAGGGGGGCAAATATTTGGGAGTTTTGGCAATTGGCATTAATCCCAATCCGACTGTAGTAGCATCATCGCATTTAACTAGGGATGTGACGATCGCAGTTTTTGTTTCAATCTGGGTAATGGTAATTCTCGGCGGTGTGATTAATGCCTTGACAATTACTCAGCCAATTAAAGAATTAGTCGTCGGAGTAAAAAATATCGCCGCTGGAAACTTTAAGCAGCGCATTGATTTGCCATTGGGAGGAGAATTGGGAGAGTTAATTTCCAGTTTCAACGAAATGGCAGAAAGATTAGAAAGTTATGAAGAACAAAATATCGAAGAATTGACCGCTGAAAAGGCAAAATTAGAAACTTTGGTTTCCACAATTGCTGATGGTGCAGTTTTACTTGATACTAATTTACAAGTAATTTTAGTTAATCCCACTGCCAAACGCATTTTTGGTTGGGAAAGTTATAATGTGGTAGGTGAAAATGTTTTGTATCACCTTCCCCAAGAAGTCACCTCGGAACTGACTCGCCCACTTTATCAAATGGCAAAAGATGAAAGTGACAAAGAAGGCGCACAATTCCGGGTGACATTAAATCAACCGACAACTCGCACGGTTCGCATTTTATTAACTACTGTTCTCGACCAATACCGGGAAACTGTCAAGGGCATTGCGATGACGGTGCAAGATATTACTCGCGAAGTGGAACTTAACGAGGCGAAAAGTCATTTCATTAGTAATGTTTCCCATGAGTTGAGAACACCGTTATTTAATATTAAATCTTTCATTGAAACTTTGCATGAATACGGTGAAGATTTAAATGAAGAACAACGGCGGGAATTTTTAGAGACGGCGAATAACGAGACCGATCGCCTAACTCGTTTAGTCAATGATGTATTAGAATTATCTCGGTTAGAATCCTCTTGCCGTATCTATCACTTTGAAGCTGTAGATGTCGCCCAACCAATTGAACAAACCCTGAGAACTTACCAACTCAATGCTAAAGACAAAGGTATTGAATTAATCCAAGAAGTTGATCCTGATTTACCACCAGTTTTAGGACACTACGATTTACTCTTACAAGTCTTTGCCAACCTCGTAGGTAACGCCCTAAAATTCACTTCTTCTGGTGGTAAAGTAGCAATTCGTGCTTATCTCTTAAATGGGGAAGAACACGCGCACATCCAAAGACAAACACCCCAGGTAAGAATTGAAGTTTCAGATACCGGAATTGGCATTGCACAGGAAGATCAAGACGCAATTTTTGAGCGATTCTTCCGAGTCGAAAATCGCGTCCATACCCTAGAAGGAACAGGGTTAGGACTTTCCATTGTTCGCAATATTATTGAAAAACATCACACCAATGTTCATTTAGTCAGTGAAGTTGGGGTAGGTACAACTTTCTGGTTTAATTTAGCAGTTTTTCAACCCAAAGAAGTAACTAATGAAAATTTGCCAGTACTGCAAGAATCATCGGAATTTAAAAGTTCTACCACAGCCAGTTTATTTTAGTCTAAATGCTACCGCAAAATGGTGATTAAAAAACTAATCAATAATAAACTTAGCAGGATAATCCAAAGCAAATTGTGCTTAAACCATAACTGAAATGAACGATTAGGTTGCGGTTTAACTTCCATCTTTGGCGCATTAATATCTTGGTAAAGCGTACATTCTCTAGCATGAGGTCTTTGGGGATAATTACAAGTATCATCTGCATGATAAACGCAGGTATCACATAAAGACGCTTCCCCAGTGGCGCGGTGTAAAGGAATACCCGGATGACCGTGAGCTTTTAACTCCAAACGGCAATGGGGACAGTTAATTGCTTGGGGTTTAATTGGTTGTTGACAACGAGGACAATTAGACATTGAGAATAACAACGTAACTAATTATTGATTATCTTAAACCGGGATTGGGGATTGGGGATTGGGAACTGGGTAAGTTTTGAGTTGTGAACTTGAGCCATTCTATTACCATTGGGATACCTCGCGAAAAATCGAACATCGAAAATCTCAAATCTAAAATGGGATGACAGAATGGAATTGGGTGCCGGAATGCACAAGTTCCAGCATAGCTACATGGGTGATATTTCAGTTGCCTTTTTTGAGCA
>JBAVZX010000139.1:0-1593 GCA_049589015.1 Phormidium sp.
GCTTTACTTTCCATCGATTTCTCTCCTTTGATGAAGAAGTCCGCCAGATGAGTAATTATGATTATTATAATGAAATGAATACTACACCGATTACACCGTCAATAAATCATCCAGCGCCATAATTTAAAAAAGGAAATGAAGTTTGATTTTCCCGCACCATTTGCACCAATTAAAACATTGATAGGAGCGAGTTCTAAATCCATTTGTTTAATTGATTTATATCCGTTTATTTTAATTGTTTTTAACATATTTTTGCTGGCTCTTAGTATCAAGATTAAGGCGGAAAATTTAGGTTTTATTTGTAGTTAAATTTTAGGATGCGTCAGACTTTATTGATCGTCACTTCTCTAAAGTTTGATCCTCTGACACACCCTACCTGCTCGAATTTGGGTTTAAACTTGAACCATACCACCAGCAGCTTGAAAACGAGCGCGAGCTCTTTTCAAAGCTTGAGTAGCCTGAATTTTTTCCTGACGATTTTCGCTGTTTTGTACTTGGTTAAAACGCTCTTGAGCTTTGTTGTAAGCAGCACGAGCTTTTTCGAGATCTATCGAATCGCTGCGTTCTGCACCATTAACCAAAATCGTCACCACATTATTTTCCACTTCGGCAAAACCGCCCATCAGAGCGATCGCCACCCAATTTTTATCTGGGCGAACCCGCATTACTCCGGTATCCAACGCCGTCAAAAGTGGAGCGTGACCACTTAAAATACCTAATTGTCCAGTAGTGCTGGGTAGAATAATTTCTTGGGCAGTAGAATCCCAGACAGTTTTATCTGGTGCAATCACACGAACTGTTAAAGTCATTTCGATTTTTGATTTTTGATTAACAATAAGAAAGTGAAGTTAGGGCAGAGATGATTTTTCCCCTGCCCTACATCCTAATTACTTAGCCTTGAGTTTTTCGCCTTTAGCGATCGCTTCTTCAATGGTACCAACCATGTAAAAAGCTTGCTCTGGCAACTCATCCAAGTCACCAGAAAGAATGCGTTGGAAACCCTTAATCGTATCTTCCAACTTCACATATTTACCAGGTGAACCAGTAAACACCTCTGCCACAAAGAAAGGTTGAGACAAGAAACGCTCAATCTTCCGAGCCCGTGCTACAGTCAAACGGTCATCTTCCGACAACTCATCCAAACCCAGAATCGCAATAATATCTTGCAATTCCTTGTAACGTTGTAGAGTTGATTGCACAGCACGAGCGGTGTTGTAGTGTTCTTCACCTACAACATCAGGCTGTAACATAGTAGAAGTAGAATCCAGAGGATCTACAGCCGGGTAAATCCCCTTAGATGCCAAACCACGAGATAATACTGTAGTTGCATCCAAGTGAGCAAAAGTAGTAGCAGGTGCCGGATCAGTCAAGTCATCTGCTGGTACGTAAACCGCTTGAATTGAAGTAATCGAACCTTCCTTAGTAGAAGTGATGCGTTCTTGCAACTCACCCATTTCTGTTGCCAGAGTTGGCTGATATCCTACCGCAGAAGGCATCCGTCCCAAAAGTGCCGACACTTCCGAACCAGCTTGCACAAACCGGAAGATATTATCAATGAACAGTAGCACGTCTTGCTTGTTCACATCCCGGAAG
>JBAVZX010000140.1:0-1573 GCA_049589015.1 Phormidium sp.
CAATTGTGGAAAAGTTACGAAATTTACCGCAAAAATTTATTATTTTTGTCGATGACCTTTCCTTTGAAGAAGATGATGATGCTTTCAAAGCTTTAAAAGTAGTTTTGGAAGGTAATTTAACCGCCAGACCACAAAATGTCGTGGTTTATGCTACCTCTAATAGACGGCATTTAATTCGGGAATTTTTTGCTGACAGACCTCGACCAAGTGATAATGAAGAAGTTCATGCTTGGGATACAATGCAGGAAAAACTTTCCTTTAGCGATCGCTTTGGTTTAACCTTAACTTTTGAAGCAGCAAATCAAAAAACCTATTTAACAATTGTCCAGCATTTAGCAAACCAAGCAGCAATTAAATTAGCGCCAGAGGAATTAGAACAACGGGCGTTACAATGGGCGACTCGTCATAATGGTAGATCGGGGCGTACCGCACGCCAATTTGTTGATTTTTTAAGAGCAGAATTGGCAATTACGGGTTAAATTTTTTCTCTAGTGGATTTCAAAAACATATTCCTAAACCTGTAGAAGCAGAAGTATTAATGCCAGCAATTTCCAGCTTGGTTAAGCCTACTAATTGCCTAGCTTAAATTATAAGCAATTTTACTCAATAACGTCTCAAGGTTTAGTCGCCTTCTTCTGGAAAAATTATGGCTCGAATTGGTGCAAAAGCTGTTCCGAAGTGCTATAATCACACCAGAGAATTAAATATCGGTTGCAGCATTTGTTTTTAGTATTAACTAGTTTCTACGTTTTTCCATTGACAGACTTCTCTCCGAAATTTCACTCTCCACATTCCCTAAATTTTGGAGACAATCTATGTCAATCTATGTAGGCAATTTGTCCTATGACGTTACAGAAGCTGATCTAACTTCTGTATTTACAGAATATGGATCAGTAAAGCGAGTTCAGCTGCCTACTGACCGCGAAACAGGTCGGATGCGCGGTTTTGGTTTCGTGGAAATGGGTGCCGATGCTGAAGAAGCGGCTGCCATTGAAGCGCTTGACGGTGCAGAGTGGATGGGTCGTGATTTAAAGGTCAATAAAGCAAAACCTCGTGAAGAACGTGGTGGACGAAGAAATAACAACTTCTCCGGTGGCTATTAGCTTTTAAGCATAGACCCAGTATGAGTCTAAAGGGTTCAGACATTTCTGTCTGACCCTTTTTTAGTGTTAACTGACAACAACTATGCAAAAGATGGGGAGGAATTTAATTTAGCCGGGAACCATCTGCACAATTAATGACCCTTTATCTAAAGATTGGACTTTACCTGCTTGAGACAAGTCTGTAACTATTCGGTTTAGCAAGTCTATGGCGCGATCGCGGTTTTGATGTTCCCGTCCACGTAAACGTATCTGAAATTTTACGGAATCACCTTTCCCTAACCACTCGATCGCTCTAGTAATACGCAAGGTGTAATCCGATTCGCCAATATTAGGGCGCAACCTGACTTCTTTGACAGTGGTTCTAGCACTAGTATGCTGACGTTTTTTCTGTTGGTACTGATGCTTACCGTAGTTCAAAATCTTCGCCACTGGGATCTCTTTACCCTCAGAGACGATCACCAGATCAAGAT
>JBAVZX010000141.1:0-7177 GCA_049589015.1 Phormidium sp.
ACTCTAAAGCATCTAAAACTGGGTAAAGACGGGAATCAAAATTAGACAGTAACCCTAAAGTTATTCCCAAATTTTGCCAATGTTCTAAAGCGGGAATTACATCAGGATAAATAAACCAAGGTTCAGCTGTGGCAAAATAATCGTAAAGTTCTCCAAAGAAACTCGCAAAATCAGTAAACTTTTCCCAAACTCCTGCTTCTTGAAAAGTGTTAATCGCTATTGCTTCCCACCATTCAAACTCTCGCAAGGGAATTTCTTCCAGGGGAACTCCGGGAAAAGCCATTTTTTCGCTTTTTTTAAAGCTATTGTAGAAAGCTCGATCTAACTCTTCTAGAGCAACTTCTACACCAAACTTTTGAGCAATTTTGCCGTAAACTTCTCCCACACTACCTTTGACTCCAAATAGCGTGCCAACGGCATCTAAAAAAATTACTTTTGGTTGCTGCATTTAAACTAATTCTTCTAAATCTCGCTTGGGTCTGTTGTAATCAGCACATTTGATGCTTTTTGCATTAAATCCCCTGCACCGGAACAGGTTCCCAAACCTCCCCATACTTCTCTTTTAAACCTAGCCAAGCTTCCACTTGCCCAGGTTCATACTCTCCCGGTTTTCCCCACTGCAAAAAAGCACTAAAAGTAACTTCTTGCTGTTCATCTAAAAAGCGAATTGCATAAGTAGTAAAATTACCCCGTTTCGACTCCCCAGTTTCAAACTTCACCTGAGTAATTTTATCCATATTCAAGTGAAATTCAAAATCATCAGCGTGCATATTCGCATACTTACCTTTAGGAAGTTCCGCATAAAAAAGCTTTTGAATCGGACTACGGACTTCCAAAACTCCGGCACTGCTAGTGACTATTAAACGCAGTGTACCTAAATTTTCGCAGGCTTCGAGAAATTCTTTCAAATTAGCAGACATAAAGATTTTGGTAGTTGGTAGTTGGTAATTAAGTCTGTTGTGACGACTTCAGTCGTTCTTTACTTAAATTAAGCAGCACTGAAGTGCTTACAACGAACCTTATGTTTAACTATTTTCGTACTTTTCGTAAGCAGTTACAATTCTTTGTACCAAAGCATGGCGCACCACATCTGCTTGGGATAGATGACAAAAAGCAATTCCTTCTACGTTTTGGAGAATTTTTTGAGCTAATGCTAAACCAGAGGTTTGATTAGGTGGTAAATCAGTTTGGGTAATATCACCAGTCACCACCATTTTTGAACGAAACCCCAAGCGTGTCAACACCATCTTTATTTGTGCTGGTGTGGTATTTTGTGCTTCATCGACAATGACGAAAGAGTTGTTGAGAGTGCGCCCCCGCATATAAGCTAAAGGAGCGACTTCAATTACGCCTCTTTCCATTAAATTGGCGATTTTTTCTGGATCAATTAATTCATGCAAAGCGTCGTACAAAGGGCGCAGGTAAGGGTTAACTTTTTGCTGTAAATCTCCTGGTAAAAACCCTAACTTTTCTCCTGCTTCTACGGCGGGACGAGTTAAGATTAACCGTTCATATTGATTAGCTAAAAGTGCTTGAACGGCTAAGACCGCTGCTAAGAAAGTTTTCCCAGTACCAGCAGGGCCAATGCAAATTGTCAGGTCGTGGGTGCGAACAGATTGGATATATTGACGTTGGCGAAAAGTTTTGGCGCGAATTTCTTCACCGCGACGAGTCCGGGCGAGGATATCTCGCTGTAAGTCTTGTAACTCTTCAGTACGCTGAGTATCTAAAGCATGACGGGCGGTAAGGATATCGACGTTAGTGATAGTTTTACCATGTTTCCAGAAGTCTTCGAGCGATCGCACTAATTTCCCACAAAGTTCCACTTGATTCGCCGTTCCAGAAATCAGTAAATCTTGTCCGCGCAATACCACTGTCGCACCAGTTTGTCGCGCCAAAGTCTTCAAATTTTCCTCTTGATTTCCGCTTAATGCGATCGCACTTTCTATTGTAGGTAACTGAATCGTCACTGACTCCGGCATTGTTGAAAAATTTTGCAGCAGTTTGAGATCACCTTGTCTTTATAGAATACTTAATTCTCAATCTTACCCCAACAAAGCAAAAAGACGCTGCACCCGAAAAGCCAGCCACCACAGATCTAAAATCTGAGATAACTAATTGTGTGGTTGAGCGTCATTTTTGCCTTTCCAGAAATTAAGAATTTATCGTTTTATTTCCGGCAAATAAATTAATATCTGCGTTTCCGTGAAGCTTCAGCTTTCCGCTTGCGACGGAGGCTGGGCTTCTCGTACCGTTCACGGCGTTTAACTTCCGATAAAATTCCAGCTTTTTGAATCTTTTTTTTGAAGCGTCTCAACGCCGAGTCAATCGACTCATTTTCTCCCAAACGGACTTCTGCCACTTTTAAACTTTCACCTCCTTAAGGCTTTCCAATTTACTACTAAGGCAATTCTATTGCTTCAGCCCTGAGATTGCCTCAATATTACATACTAATGCTAGTGAAGCAGGGCAGAAATAACTAATCATTGGAAAAAAAGGCGAAAAGCTGAATAGAAAAGTCTTTTTACCTTGGAGTCTTCTGCCTTCTTACACTAGCGAGGTCGGAGTCTATGAGAAGTTCTCGACGGACCGGGGCTGGGGGTACGAGGCGAAGGTCTTCGCCCCATATCCCTAGTTGGTGGTCCGCTATCATGTTCTGCTGGTGTACCGCCATAGATATCCAGGTAAACCGATTGTCCGGCTAATTTCGCTGCTGCGGCAATTACGGCTCGGATTGCCTGGATATTGCGTCCACCGCGACCAAAAACCCGCCCTTTATCTTCACCTTCAAAAGCCAATCGAATCCATACTCTAGGTCTAGTCGATGAAATTTCGCAGTCTACCTTTAGAGAATTAGGCGACTCCAAAAACGGCTCAAGAAGGAATTTCACAAGTCCGGGATAATCAGGACTTGTGGTTGACAAGGGTTGACTAGAACCATTATTCGGTAACTGGGGCACGTAGCTGCTCGAAGACATTAGCTTTTTGGAGGATGCTGCGAACGGTGTCAGTGGGTTGAGCGCCTTCTTTGAGTCGTTTGACGATCGCTTCTACATTCAGTTTAGTTTCGTCAGTACGAGGATTATAGAACCCTAATTCTTCAATGGGACGGCCATCTCGACGAGATGTACTCAGCGCCGCCACTATCCGGTAGCTGGCTTCCCGCTTTTTGCCGTATCGCTTTAATCGCAATTTGATCATTTTGGAAAACTAATTTGCACAATTCTGACTAATCTACAATTGTACTTCTCTAAGTACGGCAATTGGGTAAAGAACTCCTTATAGTTGACCAAACCCTTTCTTTTTTTTATCCTTTTTCGGTTTCTTCTTGCCAGCGCTGCTGCCGTGACCACGCCAGCCGGGAGGCGGTTGACGATTCCCGAAAGGACTAGCCCCACTCCCCATTCCGGGCATACCCATTCCGGGCATACCCATTCCGGGCATACCGCCTTGTCCCATTTGCTGCATCAGAGTCCGCATTTTTTGGAAATCAGCCACCAATTTAGAAACTTCGGTTTCCCGATAACCCGAACCTTGAGCAATGCGTTTGCGCCGACCGGGAGAAGAAGCTAATAATTCCGGTTCCCGCCGTTCTTGTGGGGTCATGGAATTAATCATCGCCTCAGTTTGCTTGAGTTTCACCTCAGCTTCCCGCAACTGCTGATCGGAAATTTTGGGCATTCCGGGCAGCATTTTTAACAGCCCCCCGAAAGATCCCATATTTTTCATCAACCGCATTTGCTTGAGAAAATCGGTAAAGTCAAACTTAGCCGAGAGGATTTTTTCCTGCATCTTCTCAGCATCAGTAAAATCGATCGCCTCCTGCGCCTTTTCCACCAACGTCAGCACATCACCCATCCCCAAAATCCGGGAAGCCATCCGGTCAGGGTAAAAAGGTTGTAAAGCATCCACTTTCTCACCAACACCGATAAACTTAATCGGTTGACCAGAAACCTGCCTTACCGAAAGTGCCGCCCCACCTCTGGTATCCCCATCCAGTTTGGTCAGAATTGCACCAGTCACCCCAATTTGTTCGTGGAAAGTCCGAGTCAGCGTCGCCGCCTCCTGTCCCGTCATCGCATCCACAACCAACAGAGTTTCATCAGGCTGCACCGTTTGTTTAATCCGGGCTAACTCTGCCATCATGTCCTGGTCAATTTGCAAGCGTCCAGCAGTATCGATAATTACCGTATCAAAACCTTCCGCTTTCGCCTTTTCCACCCCTTGACGGGCAATTTCTACCGGGTCAGCATCTTTCCCCAATTCAAAAACTGGCACTTCAATTTGTTGACCCAACGTTACCAACTGGTCAATAGCCGCAGGGCGATATACGTCCGTAGCTACTAGCAGGGTTGAACGATTCTCTTTCCGTAAATGTAAAGCTAACTTAGCCGTAGCCGTAGTTTTACCCGTTCCCTGTAACCCCGCCATTAAAACAACAGTCGGTTTTGTCTTCGCCTCTGCCAAAGGGACATTGCTTTCCCCCATCACAGTCACCAGTTCGTCATGAACGATTTTGATAAACTGTTGATCGGGGCGCACGCCAGCAATTACTTCTGCGCCTTGGGCTTTGGTTTCCACCTCAGCAATAAAATCTTTCACTACTTGCAGGTTCACATCTGCTTCCAGCAAGGCGCGGCGCACTTCCCGCAAAGCTTCTTGAATGTTGCTTTGGGTAATGCGGTCTTGTCCCCGCAACTTTTTCCAGGCCCCTTCTAAACGATCGGCAAGCGCATCAAACATAAACTTAATAATTCTCGGTTATTTATTACATTATCAATTGGTGATTCTTGATTGTGATTTGGGCAGTCTTAATTAGGGACTATTGCCAGCAGGAGTGTTCTGAATGCTATAACAGTGTCCGCAGGTGCATTCATCAGCTTATAGGAACACTTCAACCATTTTGCGATCTTTTTGTGAGCGATCGCACTCTTAAGTCCAAGAAACAGTACATTTAGCTGCCATCATGCCCAAACCGAAATCGAAACGAAAATCTAAACAAAAGGCGGATGCGGACACTCCTCAACTCAGTTTAAAGGAGCAATTAGTACTGAAGAGAAAAGCTGCTAAGGCACGGCAGGAATTTATTAGTTTTGCCAGTTCTGTGTTTGGTGGCTCTTTGTTCTTGGGATTATTACTTTTTCCCGTTGGTGGGATCAAAGCCACTTTCGGTGTTACCGGAGGTATTACCGCTTTCGCCTTGTCTTTCAAATACCCCCTGCAAGCACTCTGGACTTTCCTGATTTATATGCCTTTTGGCGGTACCGTGGTGTACGCTTTAGCAGGTGGCAACGCCCTCTTTCAATTGGCTAAGGATGCTTTTTTTATTCCCGCAGCGATCACATTTTTTCAAGAATATAAGCGCAAAGGAAAGCCTTTCATCTTTCCCCCAGCGATCAGAACTGCGTTTTTTGTGGTGTTAGGTGTTTCCCTATTGACATTATTAGCAGTAAACGTTGTTCAGCAATTTGCCATTCCCTGCGATAAAGTGCCTCGTGGCGCGAAGATAGCTTGCAACAATGGACAACCTATAATTATGGGGTTATTGGGACTCAAAGCGCTGATCGGATACCTTCCCCTGATTACCTGTGCCTATAAACTGATCCGTACTAAGCGAGAACTAATCTTTTTTACCAGGCTACAGTTGATTCTGGCTATTGCTTGCTGTGTATTGGGTTTAATTCAATACCAGTTTCTCAGTAGCGGGAGGTGTGAAGGAACCCGTGGTAAGTCGGGAGAAGAATTGTTTAAAGCTACTTTAGAGGCTAGATGTTTGGTCGGTGGTTCGCTGGTTTTTAGCCCTGATGTAGGGATGATCCGCTTACCCGGTACTTTTGTCTCTCCTTGGCACTGGGCTTGGTTCTTAATCTCTAATGCTTTTTTTACCTATGCTAGTGCTTTCAGTGACCCTTCTCCCATCTGGCGGCTCAGTGGTTTAGTTGGTATGGCAGTGGTTTTTATCAATGCGATCATCTCTGGTCAAAGAATTGCCCTGGCATTGGTTCCAGTGGTAACAGTTATCCTGCTGATACTTACTGGTCAAGTAGCTAACCTGAAACGCTTCCTTCCCATTGCGGCGGGACTTGGTGTACTAGCAGCGATCGCATCGGCAATGTTTCCTGAACTGGTACAAGAACGGGTAGATAGCTTTGTCGGTCGTTGGAATGCTTCTCCTCCTACTGAATTTATTGCCAGTCAAGCTGAGTTTACTTCTAAAGGACAGAGCGGAATTTTCGGTGCTGGTGTCGGTCGGGCGACTAACTCCGCCCGCGCATATGGTGCAGATGCTTTAATCGAAACTTATTACCCAAAATTACTTTTTGAACTTGGCCCATTGGGGGTAATCGCATTTTTGGGACTTGTCACCACAATTACTTGGGTAACTTTTAAAACTTATCGTTCTGTTAAGGAGCCAAATTTACGCAGCTTTGCCGCGAGTTTTTGGGTTTTCATTTTGGTGATCAGCTATAACACTTATTGGTATCCATTAGATACAGACCCAGTGGCAGTTTATTACTGGTTTCTTATTGGTGTAATTTTAAAATTACCGGAAATTGAACGTCAGGAAGCGGAAAAGCTGCCCCAGGAAGAACTAACTAAAGGCAAAAAGAAAAAACGTAGTAAATTGTAAAATCTTATGTCAACTAATAGTTCACCAAAAAAACGATTGGATTGGATTGACTGTACAAAAGGGTTAGCCATTATCGGTATCCTTTTGTTTCATTTTTTTCAAAACTATCCCGATCGTTTACCTTTAGTTTCCTTGTTAGATAAAAGCGGTGCTAAGGTAGGTTATGCAGCTGTGGATATCTTTTTTGTTATGGCAGGCTTTAATACTAGTTATGCCCTGGCTGCGATCGCCAAAAAAAATCAATTAACTGAAATCACTACTAATTGGATTTCTTGGTTGCAAAAGCGATTACTTCGACTTTACCCAACTTACATTTTGGCAGTACTAGTTACTTTATTACTTTATTCTTTGTTTAGCAATATACCTTTCAAATCGATTGCTGATGGTATATTAATCTTTTTGGGAGTGGCAAGCTATAAAACTTTTCGGGTATTTAATCCAGGCTTTTGGTTTTTCTTTGTGATTTTGCAAGCTTATTTAGTCACTCCGCTAATCTTTAAAGCTTGCCAAAATAACCCGACTAAAATTTTAATTCTGGGAATTGGG
>JBAVZX010000142.1:0-1991 GCA_049589015.1 Phormidium sp.
TCTCAAAGGCAGGCAGGATGCCTACCCCACAAGAGTTATTGGAAATGTCTATTTGTTTGGTGTTACCTGTGCAGGTGGTGATGGTGTGGGGGGATTTTCTGTTGGTGGCGAATTTGGTTTTAACCAAGCCAAAAACGCTACAATTACGCCTAAAATTGTTGCAATTGCGGCTATTGCCCCCAACCATTCTGATGTATTCAAATTCGGCAATTTAACCTTTGCAGACTTCAACCCCAATAAATTTAACCATTCCTGCATTGTTTGGGGTCTTTCTTCCGGCGCTAAAGCCATGCCTTTACGAATTGCTTCATCTACTCTATCACTAATTTGCGAATTTATCTGTTTTGGTGGCACTAATTTTGCCTTATTTCTGATGCGTTTTTCCGCACTTGGCGGCACTTCTTTTGTCAATAAAAAATAAAGCGTCGCCGCCAATGAATAAACATCAGTATAAGCCCCCCGTTCTGCATTCACATCGTAAAGTTCCATCGGTGCAAAACCATCAACTGTTGTTGAATTAACGGTAGTCAAAGGGTTATCAAATCCCTTAGCTAAACCGAAATCAATTAACACTGCTTCTTCACCCCCCTTATTAAGGGGGGCTTGGGGGGATCTAATCATAATATTATCTGGTTTAATATCTCGATGCACCAAATCATTTTCGTGAACTACTTGCAACGCTTCCCCGATTTGGCGAATATAGGGTAAAATCTCGGCTTCAGACCAAATTTTTGTGGTGAGTTTAGCGAAGTCTTGACCTGGAATATACTCCATAACTAAGCAAACTAATTTCCCTTCCCGAAAAATCTCTTTGATTTTAACAATGTGCCGATGTTTGCAATTAGCTAAATTCAATGCTTCTTGCCAAAATTTATCCTGAAGTCTTTCAATTTCCGGTTGACTTAATTGATTGAGTAAGTCGTCGCTAAGGGTTTTAATTACCCATTTTTGGTCTTTGGCATCTTTAGCGAGATAGGTAACGCCAAAGCGCCCTTTACCCAATTCTCGCTCGATGGTATATTTGCCGTTATTTAATTTATCTCCGGGTTTAAAAGCCATATTTCAGGTTAGAGGGATAAATAGATTATAGTATCCATTATCTAAATCTTTGCTACAGATGTTTGGGAAAGGGCGGGTTTTGATTTGAATATTATCGCTGGGTATTCCCGTGTTTTGGCTAAACCCGCCCCTACTGTATTTCTGCGATCGCTATCTGATAAAATTAAACTTAATTACCCCTAACAGTGGTGATAAATTATGACTCAAGAACTAATTGATTTAAGAGCCAGTATTTTAGAAGGACGCTATGAAGATGCTTTAGCAATTGTCGATGAATTAGATTGGATGAGTAAAAAAGCAACGCTGCGGAGTATTAAATCATTTCTGCTGAGGATGTTGATTCATTTAATTAAAAACCAACTCGAACAGCGGTTAACAAATTCTTGGGCGGCTTCGATTCGCGGATCGATCGTTCAAATTAAAGACCTGAATTTGCAAGATAATAAAACTTCCTATTACGTCAAACAAGATGAATGGGAAACCATGCTCGAAGATATCTTGGAACAGGCTGTTCGTGATGCAAGTGTGGAAGCATTTAATGGCGCATACAATTCGTTTCAACTATTAGAAATGGTAGATAGAAACGAGATAATTCACATTGCTAAAAGCTTGTTAGATTTGACCTATAATTACTCTGTCAAGGAGTTTCCCGCAGTGGTTGATGATTATTTAACTCGATTACCTGGGGGTGAAGATTGGCAGTTTGGTAGGCAAAGATAGAAAGTGTAATTAATGCGATCGCACTTCCCCAAAATCTTAAAGTTACGAGTGCGATCGCCATGTTGTAAAATTAAACTTAATTACCATTAACAGTGGCGATAAATTATGACTCAAGAACTAATTGATTTAAGAGCCAGCATTTTAGAAGGACGCTATGAAGATGCTTTAGCAATTGTCGATGAATTAGATTGGATGAGTAAAAAAGCGACATT
>JBAVZX010000143.1:0-6192 GCA_049589015.1 Phormidium sp.
AATCTACGCTTTTTGCTGTTTGCGCTTTAGTAGCGAACTCGCACCAAAAGTGCCTAAAGCTAATAAACCCAAGGTAGAAGTAGGTTCGGGAACAGAAGCAGCATCAACGCCCATTACGGCAATAGCATTAACATCAAAACCATCTCTACCTGATAGTCTGGGCGAGTTATCAACTAACTTGACATACCTGTAAGTATTGTTATTGCCAATTTGAACAGAAGCGCCCAACGGGTCTTTAAAGGCATCATCATCAATATTTTCGATCGTACCAATCTCCAACCAATCGTTACTGTTTAAATCATTTCCCACAAAAACCCTTACTTTCTCATCGTACTGTGACTGTCGGTTGTAAGTTCCCCAAGTAGTTTCCCAGAGACTAACTTGACCAGAAAAAAGCGTTCCAAAACTGAAAATTGCTTCCCCTTGAATCCCCAAACTTAAAAAGTCTCGATTGCTGTTGTTACTAGCATCTACTTGAGGCGCACCTAAAGCATTAGAAGTATCTTTTCTATAAGCATCCATTGACGTACCCTTATTGTCGTAAGACTCTACTTGCGTTGCATAGGTTAGAGTTCCTGCCATTGAAGGTACGGCTGCCAAAGCTGTTACAAATAAGGAAACCGGAATTGCCAGAACTGCTTTAATTGAAGTTTTCATAATTTATTACTCTCCAGGAACTTACTTAAACTTAGAGTTGCTGATGAGTCTATAGTGGCACATTACTTTAGCAAATTTGAGGATTATTTCATAAGTTCATAGAAAAAATATAGTTAAAAAGGTAATATAAAAATTCTGTAAATAACGTTAAACTTGGTAAATAACGTTAAACTTGGTAAATTTAAGCGAAAACACCTAAAAACCCGTCAATTCCATAATCTTGTCAAAATCGAAATCTTGATTAAGTCGCTCTAAACCTTTCGCTAAAAATGAATATTCAGGCGGAATTTGTGTGATTAACTGCTTAATTGCTTTTCGATGACAAGCCCTAGAAGCTTGATGTAGTTCAACTATCCAATCATCAGGCATAACTACCAGATGTTCCCGCGTTAGTTTTTCTGCTACAACTAACTTCTCTTCGGGTGCTAGTCCTATCACCTGTTGCTGTGGTTGCTGTGGTGCATCGGAAGATTCTGTAGTCTCTTGCACTGGAATGGTGAATCTGAAAGTGCTACCCTCCCCTAAAGTGCTGTGAACAGTAATTTCTCCACCCATCAACTTTATTAATTTGCGGCTAATTGCTAGTCCTAAGCCTGTTCCTTCCTGTATTTGTTTGCCTGCTTGAGCTTGAGCAAAAGCATCAAAGATTATCGATAAATCCGACTCAGCAATGCCAACGCCAGTATCTTGCACTTCAAAATAAAGATTAATCTGGCAATCAGAGGTGGGGAGAATATTTTCCAGGGTGCTCACTCGCAAAATTACACTTCCCCTGTGGGTAAACTTAATTGCATTACCAATCAAATTAATTAATACCTGCTGCAACTTTTGCCCGTCAGTAATGATATATTGCGGGACTTCTGGGAGAATTTCTAAGTAAATTTGTAGTTCTTCTTGGTTTATTTGCTGACTAAAATTACTGTGCAATGATTGAAGCAAATCGAACAAATTTATGGCTTGGTTTTTTAATGTCTGTCTTCCCGCTTCTATTTTTGAAAAATCAAGAATTTCATTAATTAACTTTAGGAGATAATTTCCATTGTCGTGAATGGTTTTGATATATCTCTGGCGATCGGATGTTAAGCTGCTGTCTCTGTTCATAAGTTGGGCAAATCCGAGAATTGCATTCAGCGGAGTGCGAAGTTCATGGCTCATATTTGCCAGAAACTCACTTTTAGCTCGGTTTGCGGATTCTGCTGCTTTTTTTGCTTGTTGAAGTTCCTGTTCGGCAAATTTCCGATCGCTAATATCAATCAACAATCCATCCCAAACTACACCATATTGTGTATTTTGGGGACGGGAATTACCTTGAATCCACTTAAGTTTTCCCGATGGAGTAGTCAATCTACCTTCCCATTGCCAAGAGGAACAGTTCTGCACCGCATAGGTAACAGACTCTTGCAGAGATGGGAAATCTTCTGGATGGATCAAACTCCAGAGAGCATTGGCATCTTGTAAAATTTGCTCAGGTTGTAGTTCTACTAACTCGTAAGACCCAGAACTAACATAAGTAAATAGCCCAAAATGATCCTGATTACCAGGGAAATATCGATAAATCATCCCCGGCATATTCTTTACTAAGGTTTGGAACCTTGTCTCACTTTCCTGTAAGGCGGCTTCGGCTTTTTTGCGATCGCTAATATCCGTTAAAGTGCCAATATAACCAACCACTCGACCAAGAGAATCGATTTCCTGCACCACCTGAACGTAATACCAATTAGTAGTGCCATCAGGTCGAAGATGTCTCCCTTCACCTTGATTGAGAATCAAACCTCCGGGAACTGATCGAGTCAAACCTTCAGCGAATTTACTGAGAAGTTGCTCTCGTTCTTCAGGATGCAAAGCTTCTATCCATCCCATACCCAAAGCTGATTCCTTCGATCTGCCCGTCATTTCGCTCCACCGATCGTTAACATAGACACAGTTCAAAGGTCGATCGAACCGGAAAATTGCTACTGGACAAACTTCAGAGAGAATACGATAACGAGCTTCACTTTCTTGGAAAGCCATTTCTGCTGTCTTTCGATCGGTAATATCGATTGTAATACCATGACAGACAACTTCGCCTGTCTCCCGTCGTTGAGGACGACTATTCATACTCAACCACTTAGTCTTACCAGAAGGAGTAATAATCCGACATTCAGCTTGAAATTGTTCCCCAGTTTTCCAGGTATGATCCACCGCTTTTTGATAGCTAATCATATCCTCTGGGACGATCTGATTTAAGATTAACGAACCATCTCGAAGCAGATCGGCGATCGGGATTTCATGAATTTCCTCAGCCGCTGGACTGAGATATTCAAATTGCATACATTCTCGATCTTTGACCAAAAGAGTATATATAACAGCTGGAGAAGCCGCAGCCAGTTCGCTGAACTTAGCCTCACTCTGTCGCAAAGCTAATTCCGTTTTTTTGCGATCGCTAATATCCCTAGTTATCACAATCACTGCATCCAGCCCTTGCAAATTGCACAACTCCGCCGAAAGCAGCACTACCTTCAATTCACCAGACTTTGTAGAAAAAGTCACCTCTAAATTGTCAACCCTGCGTTGCTTGTGAAGCAGTCGTTTAAACTGTTGACGCACCGCCACATTTGTCCAAAAGCCAAGTTCCACAGCCGTTCGACCAATTAATTCTTCACGAGAATAGCCATAGAACTCAATCATTCGATTATTAACTTCTAAAAATCGTCCCTCAGCTAAACTGGTAATCGAGATCGGATCGGGACTAGCCCGAAAAATAGTGGTAAATCTTTCTTCAGATTCCTGTAAAGCATTCTCAAATCGATCGAACAAAGACTGCAACTGATCCGCCATCAAATTAAAAGACTGCGCCACATCTCGCACCTCCACCACTGGGCTATCAGCTGGCAACCGGGCTCCCAAATTTCCCGCTGCTATAGCATCACTCAGTTGATTGAGTCGATTCATCCGAAAAGAAAAGCGATTCGCCATAAAGGTTCCTGATCCGATCGCCACAACCAAAGTCAGCAAGCAAAGTAAAACCGTAGTGCGCCTACCAGCCTGGATTTCTCCCATAAAATCCGACTCTGGAATCACCGTTACCACCAACCAATCCAACCCATAACCATCCCGAAAAGGTGTAACTTGAGCAAATAGCCTCCGATCCTCAACCCACAAATCAAAATGTTCAGGAGTTTGAATTTGATTTAAATCGTGCCATTGACTGAATAAGTGTTGCCCTAACAACCGAGTTACCTGATTCTGGCTATCAGTTACCCTTAATCGAACCAGAGAATTACCTTTAACATCCCTGACAAATACTTGCTCTTCAGTGGAACTTGCTACCAAATTTCCCGATCGCTCTAAGATTAATACCTGACCAGTAGAGGAAAAGCGCAAAGATTTCAACCTTCGACTCAAATCAGAAAGCAAAATACCTGAAGTCAAAACTCCCTGAAACTTCCCAGTTTGATAAACAGGTGTGGAGAAGTTCATCCCAGGTCGAGAAAGAACTGCATCGGGATAAATCGGAGTCCAAGTTTGTCTCCCTGCTTTCACCGCATTATCATCTTTTAAAACAATCAATGACCCAGGCGGCGCAAATACCTGATTTCCCTGCACGCTACCCCAACTTAGAGAAGTCAAGGCGGGGAAGGTTTGGATTTGTTGCTGGAAATATTGTTTTAGTTGGTTAGAGTTGTTGATATTTAGGGATTTTTGCTCGATCGTCAATCGATTAATTTGCACAAACTGACGTGGGATATTTAAATAAGCATTTAGTTGATCCTGAATTCGATCGCTCCTTTCATCCATCAATCGATCGATTAAATCTATTACCGCCCGTTCTCCATGACCGTAAGACAAATATCCCAGTAGCGCCGTTGTTCCCACCGTTTGCAGCAAAAAAGGAATCATCAACACCCACCACAAAGGAAGACAAGGAATCCGACTATACAGAAAACGCCATATCTCAAATCTCGATCTCATAAAAAATAGCGGGAGTTTGGAAACTCAGTGTCTTTAGATCTGAGAGGAAAAACGACACGGTGGTTTTAACCACCGTCATCTTTATGTTACTTTTATTGTGCGTGATGTGGGTCTTCAATATAACGTCTTACAGTTTCGCTGCTTACATTTCCAGCCGTACTAACAAAATAACTGTTTGTCCACAAAGAAGGGAGTTTTTTTAATTGAGGAAATTCTTGTCTTAAGTAATAACTAGAACGACCTTTAAAAGCTATAGTATAGAGATGTCAACAAAACACGAAAAGTCAAACCAGTGACTAAGACAAAGAAAGCAATGGGAGTCCAGCAAGTTTTGTTGTCTCCTAATGATGAAACTAAAGCGTTATTAGAATACCTTTGTCAACAGGCAGGTAAACTATACAATACTGGTGTCTACTATGCACGTCAGATATTTTTTAAAACCGGAAAGTTACTGGCTAATAAATTTGATTTAGTTTCGCAGTCCACAGTTTCAAAGAGTTTACTGGCTCAGTCAATGCCATCAACGCCCATGCAGCAAACATTAATGTCTGTAACTGAAGCGTTTAAATCTTTTAAAGAACTTAGAGATTTACATTCTAAAGGGCAGTTGCATTTTAGACCTAAACCACCTAATTATCTTCAGGGGACTAAGTTGTATAAAGTTGCCTATCCCAATTCAGGAGGACAAAGACCAACTTTAATTAATGGTCAACTTAGATTTTCCTTGGGAACAACAGTAAAAAGATGGTTTGGAGTATCTGAATTTTTCCTACCAATGCCATCAAATATAGACTATTTAAAGGTTAAAGAGTTTACTATTCTTCCTAAGAATGCTGCGTTTTACCTTGAGATGTCTTACGGGATGGAGAAACAAACACACAAATTAGATATTAATCAAGCTTTGTCCATTGACCTGGGAACATCTGAGAATCTGGCAGCTTGTGTTGATACTAATGGTAATTCTTTATTGATTGATTCTCGCGCCATGAAAGCCATGAATCAATTATGGAATAAGAAGGTGTCAACTCGTAAAGAAGGCAAGGATAAAGATTATTGGGATAGTTGGTTAGACCGTGTAACCCGCAAACGCAACCATCAGATGAGAGATGGAATTAACAAAGCAGCAAAGCTAATTATTGACCATTGTCTTAAGTATGGCATTGGAACTTTAGTAATTGGTTGGAATGAAGGCTTTAAGTCTGATTCCGATATGGGCAGAGTGAATAATCAAAAGTTTGTTCAGATGCCTTTAGGGAAACTTAAAGACCGACTAAAACAGCTTTGCGATTTCCATGGCATTAGGTATCAAGAAACCGAAGAATCTTACACATCAAAAGCTAGCTACTTAGATGGAGACTCCCTACCTAAATATGGTGAAAAGCCAGAAGGGTGGAAAGCATCAGGTAAGCGGGTGAAGCGTGGTTTGTATCGGTCTGCTGATGGTTCAATTGTTAACGCCGATCTCAACGGTGCGGCGAACATTCTCAAAAAAGTAGCCAGCAATCTAAGCTTAGACTTAGGCTTACTGGGTAGACGGTGCTTGACGACCGTAGCGAGAGTTAGACTTTGGGTTCTTCCCAAATC
>JBAVZX010000144.1:0-2593 GCA_049589015.1 Phormidium sp.
ATATAACGGACTAGTTCTCATCAATTCTTCATGAGTTCCTTGTGCTACTAATCTTCCTTTATCCATTAACAAAATGCGATCGGCATTTTTCACGGTACTAATTCTTTGAGCAATCACAAAAGCTGTACAGGTTTTTTGTTTCATTAAATAATCAAGTTCTTCTTGAATTTGCGCCGCAGTTTTCGCATCAACTGCCGAAGTGCTGTCATCTAAAATTAGAATGCTGTAATCTGTTAGTAGGGTACGAGCGATCGCAATTCTCTGCTTTTGTCCACCGGATAAACCTACGCCTCTTTCCCCAACAATTGTCTCGTAACTATCAGGTAAACCCACAATAAAATCGTGAATTTGAGCAGTTTTAGCTACCTCAATTACTTGTTCCATTGTGGCTTTTGAATTGGCATAAGTAAGATTTTCCCGAATCGTACCAGAAAATAATGTGGTTTCTTGAAAGACAATGCCAATGTGCGATCGCAAACTGGCTAAAGTAAAATCTCTGACATCTCGCCCATCAATCCGAACTGCGCCGGAAGTAACATCATAAAACCGAGGAATTAAGTTAATAATTGTGCTTTTCCCCGAACCAGTCATGCCTAAAATAGCGATTAATTCTTTAGGTTTCGTTTCAAAAGAAACACCTTTAAGGGCTTCTGTAGTCGCTCCTGGGTAGCGGAAACAAACATTTTCAAAGGTAATTCTACCGCCACAGGTTTGAAATGGTACAGCATTAGGGCGGTCGCGAATTTCAATTTTTGCATTTACTACTTCATAAACTCTTTTAGCCGAAGCCGCTGCTTGTGCGATCGCCGGAATCGCAAAACCAATTAACAAAACTGGTTGCAAAACTAACAGTAAATAAGAGTTAAACGCCACTAATTCACCCAGAGAAAATCGCTCTTTAATTACTGCTACACCGCCATAACCAAGTACAACTACTGTCGCCAAGTTAGTCAATAAAAAGATGAAGGGAAAAGTATTACGAACAGCGAAAATAGTTTTCATATTGGTTTTTAGCAAAACATTATTGAGCGTTGTATAACGCTGGGTTTCTGCTGATTCCCTGACAAATGCTTTTACCACTCGCACCCCAAACAAATTTTCTTGTAATACGGTGTTAAGCTCTCCCAATTGTTGTTGTACTTGTCCGAACAATTTGCTATTTGTTAGCAGGAATCGCACCATTAACCATACCGATATTGGGATAACTGTTAAAGTAATTAATGCTAATTCCCAATTCATTAACAGCAAGATTGTGGCAATGGTAACTAATGTGAAGATAGCACTAATTACTTGGATTAAACTGGTGCTGAGAAAAGCCCGAATTTGTTCAATATCGCTAGTAACACGAGTTAATAATTGAGAAGTTTGAGACTGATCGTGATAGCTGAAACTCAGATTTTGAATTTTAGTAAAAATCCGATTTCGCAGATCGTAAACAACTCCCTGAGATGCCATCTCTGCCCAAAAACTTTGCCCAAAATTAAATAAACCCCGTGCGATCGCCGCCACAACCATCCACGCAGCACTGTAAAATACAATTTTCAGGTTTTTTTCGGTAATACCCTCATCGATCGCCCAGCGAAACAATTGGGGAGTTACCGCATAAGCTGCTGTTAAAAGTAACGAACTGAGTAATGCTCCCAATGCAGTCCATCGGTAATTGCTGAGACTTCCGATCACTCGCTGGAGTGGTAGCATCGATGAGTTATCTTGAAATTCTGGTTGCTGCAATTGATTCACCTTTTTTTACAGAGAAAAGACTTTGATTTACAATAATACTTTGAGCTTTTATGGCAAATTGTATAAAGTTTTAAACCAATTTACAAATTTCTGAGCATTTGGATGACATGGATTTAAAATACGTTCCATAATTGCTTGATGCAATTGTCGTCCAGGTGGACTTTGCCAAGCTAACCAAGTATAAATATTTGCTTTATCAATATGAGCATCTGTAAACACTGCTCCTCTCTTTTTTGCTTCTACAACTACTTCTTGGACATATTGCCAAATTGATTCACTAGGATCTGGAATCATGTATGTTAAAAAAGTTTCTAACATCCCTCGCATTTGATTATCTGGCATAATCCAAATGCCGAATTTAACATTGTTAGGAGCAACATGAATTAGACCTGTTTCTGGTAAAGCTTCTGGAATATCAGGAATACTGTGTAAGCAGGCTTTTCTAATACTTTGCCATCGTCCTTGAGGATGATCATCAGCATCAATAATAATTCCAAAATTGGTAAGTTGAGAAGCTTGCAATTCAGCTTGGATTACATCTGGATCTACCAATTTATGATAACCGTCAAATTCTTTGATATACACTATTGGATTCTTTCTTTTTCCCCAATTAATACCATTTGCTTCTATTAATTCTGGTATAACTCGAAGGTCTTCTTTTCCCTCTACTAAGAGTACACGGGGATGAGTTTTATCAGCCATTAGCGCACCTCAATTTCCCGCTCAACAGCAATGACAATTTGCCGTTCATTGAAAACAATGCTACTAGATTTATCTCGTTCAATTCGCTGAATCGTAATCCCATCGTCGCTGGGATTTTCAGCATTTGCGATCGCCTCTAAGCTTTTCCAAC
>JBAVZX010000145.1:0-1612 GCA_049589015.1 Phormidium sp.
GCTTAACACCGATGGGGAAATATTCAGGATCTCCGGTGGGAGTGAGTGTGATTTGGGGCATTTGATATGCTTGGGGAACATAGTTAGCGAATTCGCTGTTGAGTCGTTGCAGTTGGGAGAGAATGGAATTTGCGATCGCCATTTTCATCTCTTCATTAGCTTCGATTCCTGGTGCTAACTCTACCACAATTGAGAGAAATTTATTTTGATCTGCATCTTCTTTCACCTGCAAAACAAACTTCCCAGTCACCCATTCTTTGATCGCAGGTTGTTCTAATCCAACCGTAACATTTTCCGGGTAAATATTAGCACCGAAATAGGAAACTGTAAAATTAGAACGCCCAAAAACATAAACAAAAGGTAACTCTCGAATTCCTCTCTCTTGCGCCAAAGCAGTCAACGGATCAAAACCGTATTCTCCCAAAAACCTCAACATTTCCTGGTATGGAATTACCCCGCCAGTATCTAAAATGTTGTATCTAATTAAAGGAATCCCATTATCCCCAGAAAACAACAAATTCCCATTTTCAACTTCAAAAAACCGACTCAAAGGATCGTATTGTACCAAAGTCGGTAAACGCGATTCTCCAAACAAAATTTTCGCCGCTTCGGGATGATTTGCCAACCAACGACGAATGCAAATACTCAAAGGTGTTTCATTTCCCAAAACTCCAGCGTCAGCAGTTCCATAAAGTGCCGCAGAGTCATAACAAAAATTAGTCGATCGAACTCTTTCCCCAACTAAACTCCGCCATTCCTCACTAAAAACTTCCCCCGCAAAAACCATTTTAATATTATATTTCTGCCATTCAATTCCCCGCGCAATTCCCGTATCAACCACATCTTTAATAAATGGCGGATATCCTAACAAAACCACCTGTTCAAAAGCACCTCCCAACTCTTGCACAACTCGGAAAATTTCTTCCTTGTTGTTTCCCGGTGCAATTACAGTAATCGGATAACCTTTACTAGCAAGATAGCGACAACAATTAGTTGTGAATAAACCGCCTACCCAAGTTCCCAAAGTGAAACAAACCACAGCTAAAGTCCGCCGAGTATCAGCAAAAAAGCTATCATGAAAAATTTGCTCAAACCTAGTAGTAATTGCCAATTCATCGCTGAAAAAACGGGGCCAAAATGTCGGTTTACCAGTAGAACCAGAGGAAGCAGCGATTAAATCACAACTTTCTAATCTTCCATCTTTACATAATTGGGCTAACGAGTAAACTTTCAGATAATTCTCTTTAGTAACTTGCGGCAATTGGGAGAAATCAGCTAAAGTTTGAATAGTTTCCGAGTTAATATTTTGTGCTTTTAAGAAAGCTTGGTAAGCGGGAACCTTAGCGGCGACGGAATGAAACAAAGCTAAAGTTGCAGATTCCGCTTTTGTAGCATTATCTTTTTGCAGTAAACTTGCTAAGGGAGTGGCGAGAAATTGTTCTAACGCTTGCAACGATCTTTGACGTTGTGATTCTTGCATTTTTCCCCTCTACTTAATAGTAATCTTAAATGAAATATGAAAAATCTCTTTCTTCTCTTCCTTCGTGTCCTTCGCGTCTTCGCGGTTCAAAAAAATTATTTTTGGGGAACCGCGAAGACGCGAAGAGCGCGA
>JBAVZX010000146.1:0-2300 GCA_049589015.1 Phormidium sp.
CTCTGACACCTCGATTCGCCGCATTAGTTAATATTTCCGCCAAAGCAACTTGAGCGCGAGGATGTAAGTGAATTTCTGGTTGTTCTAGGTAAACTAATTGTCCCGGTTCTGCTACAAGTAAAGCAACTAAAACAGGCAAAGTTTGTGATACACCTAAACCAACATCAGCAATACTAACCATATCACTTGCTTCACTACTACGAGGTAAACGACCTACACGCAATTCAATCTGTACATCGTTCAGCTGTTTAGCATCAACTTTCCAAGTTAATCCTAGTTTTTCCAGATCTGATTCTAATTTTATAAGTCGATCGTCTTCTGTATTTTGCCAATGACTGATTACGCTGGCAACATAATTCTCAAAAGTACCAGTAAACTCCTGACCAACAGCTGTAGTATTGTAACTCCGTTCGGGATTTCCTCTTAACCCAGGAACATGGATTAAACGACGAATTTGTTGTTGAAAATCACTAGAGAGTGTGGAAGAAAAAAGTAACCCGTTGCCTTGTTGAACTTCGAGAAAACCGCGTATTCTACTCACATTCCATCCTTCTGGGATCATACCTCTTTCTTGCATCCAATATGGAAGTATTTTGAGCAATTCTTGATGATTCATGTCTGGTGAAATAGTGATTTCATCATCAACTATGTGATCAACTATGTGATACGTTGAGCGAACAACTTGAATCCCTTGTTTTGGCTGTTTAGTGAATGTGCTAATTAAAAAATCAGTACCGAGATAATTTTCCATGTCAATTTTGACAGTAAAACTGTCAGAGTGATTCTTTCCAGACAATTTGGATAAAAGTTGGTCTGCGGAAGTAAATTTAACATTAGGGCCATTGAGTAGCAGACCACCTGGATCATAGCTGGCTTCCAGAGTTTGCTTTAGTAGCAGTAATGGCTGCATAATACTGGATTTACCTGAACTATTGGCACCTGCAAGTATTGTTAGAGGACGCACTTCGATGCTGCACTCTTCGTAAAGAGACTTATAGCCATGTACTGAAATGCGATCGATTCCCCGTCCAGAAACTATAAAACCATTTTTTGAGGAATTTGATTCGCTCATAATGTTGTGTTTGTGTTTGGGCTGCTAAATACCATAATATGATTTAAACCTAATTCATTGATTGAATTTAGCTGAATGGCGATCGCAATTGATTTTGGTACTAGCAACACTGTAATTACTCGCTGGAACCCAGTCACCCAGCAACCAGAAACCTTGAATTTACCGGGAATTTCTGTCACCTTGGCACAAAATCCGCCCTTAATTCCCAGCTTGCTTTATGCTGAAGATGCTTATGCTGGTAAAGTTGTAGTTGGACAGGCGGTGCGCGATCGCGGTTTGGATATAAAAACCGACCCTCGCTTTTTCCGCAGTTTTAAACGGGGAATTGGTGCAGATATTCAAGGTTTTCTCCCCGAATTAGATGGGCAAATTGTCACTTTCGAGAAAGTCGGACAATGGTTTCTCACAAATATAATTGAAAAGTTACAAGAAACTTTGCCCGATGTCGGACAATCTTTAATATTAACTGTTCCCGTTGATAGCTTTGAAGCTTATCGGAATTGGTTAGGTGAAGTATGTAAAACTTTGCCAGTCGAACAAGTGCGGATTCTGGATGAACCAACCGCAGCAGCTTTAGGTTATGGAATGAAAGATCAACAAATTATTTTAGTTGTTGATTTTGGTGGGGGAACGCTGGATCTTTCCTTGGTACGTTTAGATAGTATCGCCGCGAAAAAACCTATAGGTTTTATTTTGAAATGGGGTGAAAAATCACTAGCAGAAAATTCTGGTCAAAAGGTAAAAACTGCCCGTGTTATTGCTAAAGCTGGGCAAAATTTAGGCGGTACAGATCTTGATAATTGGTTGGTTGATTACTTCGTCAAAACTCAGGGGATAGAAGCGACACCATTAACAACTCGGTTAGCAGAAAAGTTGAAAATAGAACTTTCTCTGCAAAGACAAGCGAGTGAAGTTTACTTTGATGATGAAACCTTTGAAAGTTACGAATTAGCCTTAGATCGAGATACTTTTGAAACCATCCTCAAAGAACAGCAATTTTTTGACAAACTCGATGATTCCATGATGCAAGTTTTGCAGCAAGCAAGACGACAAGGTATCGAAGTTGCTGATGTTGATGCTGTGTTGTTAGTCGGTGGAACTGTGCAAATTCCTGCGGTGCAAACCTGGGCACAGCAATACTTTGATATTTCAAAAATTCGTTGTGAAAAACCTTTTGAAGCGATCGCGCAAGGTGCCTTACAACTCACCCAAGGAATTGAATTAAAAG
>JBAVZX010000147.1:0-6642 GCA_049589015.1 Phormidium sp.
TATATATAGGGGTGGCAAATCTCATAACTGGTACATTAGGAGTTTCAATTTTTCCATTTTCCCGATTCAAATTAACTGTAGAAACGTAAATTTCTCCGCGACGTAAACTAATAGCCTCTTTAAAGTATTCCGTGTTAGATTTGTTTTGTAGTTGAGAACCTTGAACAATTTCTACTGAACCCGACTTAGAATTGACTCTAACTAATTCATTACCGTATTGATCTACATATTTTATCTGGTAATAATAAGGTCTAGCTTCTAGAAAAGAAACAAAGATAATATTGAGCCGTTTCACCCATTCTGAATATGTAGATTTATCTAGAGGATCAATTCCCTTATTATCTTTGGCTCTAACAATCCCTTGAATTGGTGGAGTTTCACTCAGATAAAGCACATCGGCTTTGCTAATATCTACTAATTGATTAATTAACTTTTTACTGTTTTCCCCTTCCAATTTCATCTGCCCGGAAACCAAAGATGTCAATTCTCGACTGGAAGAATTAATACTGTAAACACTGACAATTATAGTCGGAGCAACAAGTCCGATCGCTAAAAGAAGACTCAGCTTGTTTTGAAATTTATTAAAAAATGCCGTACCCATTTTCCCAAACCTCTACTTGAGAGTTAAATATATTTCCAGGTATGTAAATGCTGTAAATTTATGATAAGTTTTAGTCATTGCATATTACAGCTTTACTATTACTATCTATCCTTTATATTACCCAGATAACTATTAAAAAATTTAGGTTCAAATCATTCAATTTGTTCTATAGATAAATGTGTTACGATTTAGTTTATCAATGGAACAAGACAAGTAGCGATCGCCTAATAAATTAATCAAAACTTAACAATTTAACCCTTTAGACTAATTTTTTGCTTTAGTTGTCAATATAATTAACTCAAGAAACACTCAACAATTATCGCAGCTATGAACAATCCTCCTCAAATCGGCAGTATTAGCCCACTCATTCCCGCAGGCGATGACTTAGAAAAAGCCATCGAATTTTATGAACAAAAACTGGGATTTACCACCATTCATCAAGAAGGAAATCCCATCAGAATGGCAATAGTCAAACGTGATAATGCCGAGATTTTTTTAGTCAAAAGCGATTACCATGATTTAGCCAAAGAAATCTCACTTCGTTTGCAAGTAACAGGCATTGAGCAACTTTATCACGAGTTAGAAAGCAAAGGCAAAGAGATGATTCATCCCAACGGCAAACTAGAAACAAAACCTTGGGGGCCAAAAGAATTTACAGTCTTAGATTTAGCTGGCGTTTGTTTAACTTTTTATGAATTTCCTCAGTAAGTTCTCATCAATTTGTCATCAGATCATGACAACTTAAACAATCGGTAAATCCGGCTTAATCTGAGTAGAAGCAGAAAACTGGAACCAGCTAAAATCTGAAAGGGAAAAGAAAAATTCTCAAATTTACCCTTGACTTTCTTTCAATTCCCCTATACTATGCAAGCAACCTAGACAGATAAATTAGTAACTAACATTCTCCCGGTAGCTTGTTAAGTTTGGGGAAAAAATTTGTTTTTCCTGATGGTGATATTCACAAAGAGAATGGGAAATATAAAACTAGAGATTAGGAAGAGAGATTATGTTTAACTCAGAAGATAACTGGATTGTTGTTCAAGGCGATCGCCGCTACCATGATACCCTGTTAAACTGCCTGAAAGTATTGGATGCTGCGATCAACCCTCAAATTGTCGAAACCTGCTTAACCACAGGATTTTTTAGCAGTCCTCACTATCGGATTTATCATGAATTTTGGATGGAAGATTAACATTAAACATCGTAAATTTTTCTTGACATAACCTTGGGTGATTCTACCGATTCACCTTCTTAAGATAGAGTGGTTAAGCAAAGTTTAACCTCTCTTTAGTCAGAGGTAGAAAAAGCTGGAGTTTTTTATCATGAATGCGATCGGTCCCTATTCGCTAAACAGCAAAATCATGCACAACGAAAAAAACCAAACTAACAGCCAATCACCTACTGACACCAACCCAGAAATAAATCAAACTCCACAATATTATCAACCAGAATCTGGTTACAGAACCGACGCAGAAGAGGAAGAACTTAGATCCAGTTCTCCTCTCAACCCAAGAGTAGCTGAAAAGTCAGAAGAAGCAATGGAAGAAGCCTAAACGAAAATTTTTAATTGATTATTTTCTCTCGGCGCAACCTTCCATTACCCGATTACCTAGAATCAATGTAGCTTGGTAAGGATAAACCTTATCGGACATTGAATCGCTACAAGAGTCGGTTTTTTTAATAATTAATATGCCATTTGGTTGTCCGTTGAGTCGGTATACTCTTACCACATCAAGAGGACGACCTTCTGCTTTTATTGGTGCAACATAAGGGTAAGAATAAGTTCGTTTACTTATTTCCGATGATGAATAATCCGGTGATGAATAAACTATGCCATTGCGGTTGACAGTTATATCCCAAAAAGGTTCTGCACCACCACCGATGAAGGTTTCCACTTTAGCCGGAGTCTGAGAAATTAAGACATTTTCTTCTGATATATTATGATTAGCTAACGCAGAATCCCTTCCCAACCAACTAACGGATAAACCCAATAAAACAGCAGAAAAGTATAGAGATTTCATAATTACCTAGTTTCCAAGTTACAACCTTTAAGATCTCTGACGACAAATATGGGTTTTAAGTTCAGCGATCCTCTAGTTTTTTGCTAAAGTATAAAACCTGAATCCAAACCTAAAACTGCTAATCTCCAAGTCAGAGATTGCTGACATCTCCCCCTCAATAGCATGACTTGACCCAGCAAAACGGAGAATCTCTGTTAAGATTGATTATCCGGGGATAACGATCGAGGTATCAGTTTATTGTCGGGTACGGTACAGGCATCAATGAACAACACTGCCAACTTCCAGACATTTATCCTGAGAAGAATCGGGAACCAAAACCTAAACTCCCAATTTCAGCATCATAAGTTACAGTTAAGTAGCAAACTGTTCATCCAAATATTTAATTACTTAAACTTGTATAAAACTGATTAACAAATTGGTTCACAGTATCAGATTTTCCAGTAGAATTTCCAGATTAGCTAAAACTTTCCTTAAGATCTGGCACCTAAGAGCCAGCCTCGTTAGAAAATCCATCATAGCTATCGTTAACAGCTTCCCACTTTCAGCATGAAACAGCAGAACATTAGTAATAAATTCCTATCCATACGTACTGACACACAAGCTAACCCAAACATTAATATCATTAAAGGCACTGTGTTTCCTAACCTTGCCAATATTGCTCAAAAAGTTTATACCAACAGATAAACTGAACAAATCATCTAAAGTGGCAAGGCTACAATCAAGTGTTACCTAATTCCAGAAAACGCTTATTGGATAAAGCTTTTAGAAAATTTTGGTTTGTTCCTTATTCAGTCAATAGGCAAGATTTTAGATTAATAAGTCTTGCCATAAAAACATCTCAGTCGTTCCCTGACGACTGAATACATACAACGCACTCTATACTCAATCTAATGATGAACAGTAACACAACACCTCAAACACAAGGCTTATACGATCCGCAATTTGAACACGACTCTTGCGGTGTGGGATTCATTGTCCATCAGAAAGGTCAAAAATCTCACGAAATCGTCGAACAAGGATTAACAATTCTCTTAAACTTAGATCATCGGGGCGCTTGCGGTTGCGAAGCAAATACCGGAGACGGCGCAGGTATTTTGCTGCAAGTACCGCACAAGTTTTTGCAGAAAGTAACAGCAGCGGAAGGGTTTACCTTGCCAGAACCGGGAGCTTATGGAGTAGGCATGATATACTCCTCACCAGATCCGGTAAAACGCGAGAAAAGTCGTTGGTTGTTTGAGAAAATCGTCGCCGAAGAAGGTCAAAAAGTTATTGGTTGGCGCAACGTACCTACAGATAACTCATCATTGGGAAATACGGCAAAATCCAACGAACCTTTTGTCGAACAGGTTTTTATCCAACGTTCTCCAGAAATAACCGATGCGGTAGCATTTGAGCGTAAACTCTACGTTATCCGCAAACGTTCACATATTGCAATTCGCACCCCACAGATTGATTCCGCTTGGTATCCTTGTAGTTTATCTTGCCGGACGATCGTCTACAAGGGAATGTTGATGCCTGTGCAAGTAGGACAATATTACCCCGACTTGCACGATCCCGACATGGAAAGTGCATTGGCGTTAGTTCACTCACGCTTTAGTACCAACACTTTCCCCAGTTGGGAACGGGCACACCCCTACCGCTACATCGCCCACAACGGCGAAATCAACACATTGCGGGGTAACATTAACTGGATGCACGCTAGACAATCTTTGTTTGAATCAGAATTGTTCGGCGATGACATTAAAAAGATTCAGCCTGTTATTAATATAGATGGAAGTGACTCGCTGATTTTCGATAACGCCTTGGAATTAATGGTTTTGGCGGGACGTTCCTTACCTCATGCGGTAATGATGATGATACCCGAACCTTGGACGGCGCATGAATCAATGAGTCCAGAGAAAAAGGCGTTTTACAAATATCATTCTTGCTTGATGGAACCTTGGGATGGTCCGGCTTCGATCGCATTCACTGATGGTACGATGATGGGAGCAGTGCTCGATCGCAACGGTTTACGCCCATCTCGTTACTATGTCACCAAAGACGACTTAGTAATTATGGCATCAGAAGCCGGAGTATTAACCATTGAACCAGAACGGGTAGCTTACAAAGGACGCTTAGAACCGGGAAGAATGTTCCTCGTCAATATGGAAGAAGGACGAATCATCGCTGACGAGGAAATCAAAAATAAAATCGCCAACGAACATCCATACACTGATTGGATTAAGGAAAATATGGTGTCCTTGGCGGATATTGCTAACGGAAATGAACTACCAACTACCGACTACCAATTACCATTAATCCAAAGACAAACCGCATTTGGTTACACCTTTGAAGAGTTGCGGTTGCTGTTAACGCCGATGGCGAGAGATGGAGTTGAAGCAGTTGGCGCGATGGGTGCGGATACACCTTTGGCGGTATTGAGCGATCGACCCAAAATACTCTACGATTACTTTAAGCAATTATTTGCTCAAGTGACAAATCCGCCGATCGATTCCATCAGAGAAGAGATTATCACATCGGCAGAAACTACGATCGGTTCAGAACGTAATTTACTCAAACCAGTTCCCGAAAGCTGTCATTTAATTGAGTTGAAAACCCCGATTCTGAGTAACGAAGAATTGGCGAAACTCAAATATATTAATGAAGGTGGATTTAAGTCGATTACTTTGCCAATTTTGTTTGATCCCGCATTGGGAGTCAAGGGATTGTCAAGTGCGATGGAAGAGATTTTCCAGAAGGCGAATGCGGCGATCGCAGATGGAGTGAGTATAATTATTTTAAGCGATCGAGACATCGACAAAGATAATGCTCCGATTCCCGCACTTTTAGCAGTTTCCGGTTTACATCACCACTTGATTCGGGAAGGAACACGCACCAGAGTCGGATTAGTTTTAGAATCAGGTGAACCGAGAGAAGTGCATCATTATGCAACTTTAATTGGTTACGGTTGCGGCGCGATAAATCCATATCTTGCATTTGAGACGATCGCAGATATGATTAACGAAGGATTAATCCTCAACGTTGATTACAAAACCGCTTGTAAGAATTACATCAAAGCAGCAACCAAAGGCGTAACTAAAGTCGCTTCCAAGATTGGGATTTCCACAATTCAAAGTTATCGCGGTGCCCAAATATTTGAAGCTATTGGATTGAACAAAGCAGTCATTGACAAATATTTTACTTGGACAGCATCGCGGATTGAAGGCGCAGATTTAGAAGTAATTGCTCAAGAAGCAATTTTACGACATTCTCATGCGTTTCCCGATCGCGAAGTCAACGGACACACCCTTGATGTTGGCGGCGAATATCAATGGCGCAAAGAAGGCGAAGCACACTTATTTAGTCCCGAAGCGATTCATAGCTTACAAAAAGCAGTTCGCACAGGGAATTATGAAACCTTCAAACAATACGCCAAACTAGTAAACGAACAAGGGAAAAAACATTTCACCTTGCGCGGATTGTTAGAATTCAAAGAACGTCAACCAATCCCCATTGAAGAAGTTGAACCGATAGAAGAAATCATGAAACGCTTCAAAACAGGCGCAATGAGTTACGGTTCAATTTCCAAAGAAGCACACGAAAGTCTTGCTATTGCCATGAATCGGATTGGAGGCAAGTCTAACACAGGAGAAGGCGGCGAAGATCCAGAACGTTACACTTGGACAAACGAACAAGGCGACTCCAAGAATAGTGCAATCAAACAAGTAGCATCAGGACGTTTTGGCGTAACGAGTTTGTATCTTTCCCAAGCGCGAGAATTACAAATTAAAATGGCGCAAGGGGCGAAACCTGGAGAAGGCGGACAATTACCCGGACGAAAAGTGTATCCTTGGATTGCGAAAGTGCGCCACTCAACACCAGGAGTCGGTTTAATTTCCCCACCGCCTCACCATGACATTTACTCAATTGAAGATTTGGCGGAACTGATTCACGATTTAAAGAATGGGAATCGGGAAGCGAGGATTAGTGTAAAATTAGTTTCGGAAGTTGGAGTTGGTACGATCGCAGCAGGTGTAGCCA
>JBAVZX010000148.1:0-2273 GCA_049589015.1 Phormidium sp.
GTTGCTTTTAGCTAAAGATATATCTATTTCATAGAAAAGTTAAAAAACAAAAACTTATTTGATATCCCTCTTCTGTGACTTTCCGGGAGGGCTATCGCTAGAAACCTCATTAGGTAATCAATACAAGCTAGCCTATTAGAAAAAAATGGGTATTGTATTTGTTATTAGCAAAAAATCGTGCGATAACTTAATATCTAAAAGTTTTAGAATCTAGAATTGGCAAATGTTTTCGGAGAGTGACAGAATAGGGATAAAATTTAAAGAAGCGAAATCTATGTTTGTTGTTCTCAGGTCGAACCGGGGAACTAGGTTTGGGAAGCGGAGTATAAGTAGAAGTATAAGTAAAAAAATAGCTTGCCTCAGAAAATCTTTATTCCAAGACAAGCCATCACTTTGTTCTCTTCTCTTCGCGTTCTTTGTGCTCTTTGCGGTTAAAAACTCTTAAAGCTGTTTCACTTCAGAAACCAACTTCGCCACCATATCTTTCGCACTTCCAAAAAGCATCATTGTTTTATCCTGGTAAAACAACTCATTTTCCACGCCAGCGAAACCAGTGCTCATGCCTCGTTTAATGACGATCGTATGTTTTGCGCGATCGACATCTAAAATCGGCATACCATAAATAGGACTAGCACTATCATGACGCGCCGCCGGGTTAACCACATCATTTGCGCCAATAACCAAAGCCACATCAGTTTGGTCAAACTGAGGATTAATATCATCCATATCATAGAGTTGGGGATAAGGAACGTTTGCCTCTGCCAACAAAACATTCATGTGCCCCGGCATTCTTCCCGCAACTGGGTGGATAGCATATTTTACTTCCACACCCAACCGATCCAACTGATCAGCCAATTCCCGAACCGCGTGTTGTGCTTGCGCTACCGCCATTCCATAACCAGGAATAATTACCACAGAACGGGCATACCCCAACATCATCGCGCCTTCTTCCGCATCGATGCTGTGAACAGTTTGATCGGTTGCGCCATCTGCTGCACCTGCGACTGCACCGCCACCAGTACCAAAAGCACTAAACAGAACATTCGCCAGGGAACGGTTCATCGCCTTACACATAATTTGGGTAAGAATTAAACCAGAAGCGCCCACCAAAGCGCCAGCGATGATTAACATATTGTTCATCACCACGAAACCAGCAGCCGCAGCAGCTAAACCAGAAAACGAATTCAACAGCGAAATTACCACTGGCATATCGCCGCCGCCAATGGGAATAACGAACATTACGCCCAAAATCAGAGAAATTACCACAATTCCCAAGAATATTGGTAAATTCCCCGGATCATGAATCAAAAAGGCGCTACCAACTATATAACCGATTAAAAGTGAAGCGTTAAACGGTTGTTGTAAAGAGAAAGTGATTGGAGAACCACTCATAATCCCTTGCAGTTTAGCAAAGGCGATAAAACTACCTGTAAAAGTGACACCGCCAATTAACACATCTAGCAGCATCGAAATATTAGAATCCAAAGGCATCGGTTCGCCAGTGCCCAAAAGTCGCCAAAATTCCCCAACAGCGACGAGTGCGGAAGCTGCACCGCCTAAACCGTTCAATAAACCAACCATTTGGGGCATTTCCGTCATGGCGACTTTATAGGCAACAACTGCACCAATAACGCTGCCAATAGCGATCGCAATTAAAATCATTTCATAGTTGAGCACATGGCGATCGAGCAAAGTAGCCACAATTGCCAAAAACATCCCCACCGCCGCCCAAACATTACCCGCACGGGCAGTTGCAGGCGAACCAAGCTTTTTCAAACCCAAAATAAACAAAGATGCTGCTACTAAATAAGTCAGCTGAATTCCAGTCGGCAAAAAGTCAGTCATATTCCTTCTTTCTTCTTACTTTGAGTAACTATGCAAATCGTGAGAAATTCTCTTTACTTCGCGCTCTTCGCGTCTTACGCGCTACGCGCACGCTACGCGAACGCGGTTCAAAATCCAAACCTCCAGCAAAAACAGATAACCCCATCTGTGTTCATCTGTGTTTATCTGTGGACATCTGTGGTAAAAAATTCAGATTTCGCAATTTGCCAGAAGCCTAATAAACCGAACTAAGCCTTCGCCTCCTTCTTCTTAAACATTTGCAGCATTCTATCAGTCACCAAAAAACCACCCACAACGTTAACCGTTGCGAATATCACAGCAATTAAACCCAAAATTACTGTCAAACTAGTATTACGTTCGCCAGAAACAACGATCGCACCTAGCACAGCACTACCCGAAATAGCATTTGAACAAGACATTAAAGGAGT
>JBAVZX010000149.1:0-6631 GCA_049589015.1 Phormidium sp.
GAGCTTGATATATATATTCCTTCCCTCAATTTGGCTTTTGAGTTAAATGGGATCTTTCATTACGAGCCAATTTACGGTTTAGAAAAACTGGAATCTATTCAAAATAATGACAACCGAAAGTTACAAACTTGTTTAGAAAAGGAAATTGAATTAGTATTTATCAACTGCTCAGATCAACAAAAATTTAAAAAAACTACGTCTCAAAAATATTTAGATATCATAACCTCTCTGATTAATTCAAAGGTGTCTGGGGGAACTCGAATCCCCTATTACTGATGCCACAAATCAGCGCCGCGACCACTTTGGCTTCAGACACAGTGGATCTGGTGGGGGTCGAACCCACAACCTCTTCTGTGCAAGAGAAGCGTTCTCCCATTGGAACTACAGACCCATTTTTGGTGGATACTGGTCAGAATCGAACTGACATCCTCCCAAGTGCGATTCGGGAACTTTACCATTTAAGCTACAGACCCATGTTTGGTGGATTCCGATCGGATTTGAACCGATATCTTTCTAGCAGCCAGCTAGAGGCTTTTCCAGTTAAGCTACAGACCCATTTTGGAATGTGCGATCGCCATTTCCACAAAAATATCAACAACTGAATTTAACACACCTCCTTTAAATTATCAAAGAATTCAACGGGAATGGTAGGACTTGAACCTACACCAATCGATTTAGAAGATCGATGCCCGATCCTTTAGGCGACATTCCCTTGATAAATTTGGTAGTCCTGGTAGGAATCGAACCTACAACCACTTGCTTGTAAGACAAGTTCTCTGCCATTGAGTTACAGGACTGAGAACAGCGAGAGTAGTAGGACTCGAACCTACAACCGTCAGGGTCGAAACCTGAAACTCTGTCCAATTGAGCTATACTCCCAGAAAGTTCTCAAGCGAGTGATGGGACTCGAACCCATGCGTTGAGTGTGGCGCACTCAGATGCTAGCCGCTACATCACACCCGCATTTTTTCAAGCGGATAACGAGCCAAAACGATCGCCAAATTCTCTAAAAATCTTTCTCTCTCCTCTAGTATCAAGAACTGAAAAAAGTACACTTTTGAATCTTCCCGAAAATTGCCCATTTGCTAATAATAAATCGGCAAACATTTGGGCGACTATTGCCGGATCGTTTCGGAATACTCCACAACCCCAAGCACCTAAAACTAAAGCATCACATTGATGGTAAGCTGCTAAACTTAATAATTTAGCACCGCGAATATAGAGAACTTCGTTGATTTTGTCTTTGTCTTCTGGTTGTTTCTTTTCAACTTCGCCAGCGTTGGGGGCGGGGCTAGTAATGAAATCTACTATGTATGATGTTGATAGTAAAGTTCCATCATCTTTTTTGAAGACTGGACAACCTGGGGAATAAATCATGCGATCGGAATACAAAAGCGATCGACTACCCCGATGATAATCATAATACTCTGGACATTTTAACAGACTTTTGTAAAGTCCAGAACTCCGTGCTAAACTCTCTTCTTGCGCTTGAGCACCTCTGAGAAAACCACCTCCAGGGTTTCTAGCTGAAGCAAAATTCAAAACACCAATCCTGGCAAATTGTTGGGTTCGCACCATGAATTCTGCACCCATCAACGTCGTTTCATTTTTGACCGCAAATACCGTATTAGAGAATTCAGGAGTTTTAGCAAGTACTGCTTTTTGGATTTGCTCAATTTCCGGTAATTCATAGCATTTTGTTTGAGCGATACATGATACTAATTCTCGCGCAATATCCACTCGTTTGCCATCAGGAGATTCGTAATAACCAGAGTCTAGGATTTCGAGAGTGTTTTGGGCGATCGCTTTTCGATCCATAACTTTTGCTTCTTCCTAACTTGTAAAAAAGAGATAAGAATGCTGACCACTCAGCCAGGTGGAAACCTCAAGGTTTTATGGAACCTACAACCAAAACCCTGGATTTTATCGAACTTTAACCTTTAAAGTTTGAGTTTTGATTGGCTAACTTTTAAGGTTTGAACTTTAATCTTTAAGCTTTGAGCTTTAAGCTTTGACTAAAGTAGGAGATGGTTTTCTACCTGCCAATGTAGAGCCATCTCAGAACCATAAATTTAGAGATTTTCAAGTAACCAGCAATTCTATTAACTCAAGTTACTAATTATGAGTTTAATGCGTTTCGATCCCCCTAAATCCCCCTTAACAAGGGGGACTTTAAATCCGGTTCCCCCCTTAATAAGGGGGACTTTAAATCCGGTTCCCCCCTTAATAAGGGGGATTAGGGGGGATCGAATTGGGATTAATCTGGAATCTCGATCGTTGTGCGAGCATTGCTAATTGACAATACGCGATCGCAAGTAGATTTAAACTCCTCAATAAACGTTTGTCGTCTAGCAATCTCTTCTGCTAAATTTGTTGGATCTAGCAGTTCAACGCCCTCTCTTGCTAGGAAGCTATCAGCCAAAGATTGATACTTCTCAGAAGCAGCATTCTTACCCAAAACTTCCATCGCTAGTTTATCAAGACGCTCTTTAACTTTCGCTTGCGCTATGTCATAATCTCGACGGGCGCGAGTAAAAGCTGATTGCATTGTGTTCAGAACTGACTCATAGTAAGCGATAAAACTTTTCATTTCGATCGCTTCTGCAACAGTCATTTCTTGACCTGCAATGGTGACGGTTGTGGAAGCATTAGAAAGTACGATCGCTCTTTTAATAGTACGTCTGCGAGAAATCAAATCATCAACTCTTTGCAAACCCGATCGAGCTTTTACCTGATACTCGTCTCTCGATCTAAAACCTGTTGGCACTTTGCCAACTTCCAAAACTGTAATTAAAGCATTATTATCTAACCCTAATCTCGCAGAATCAATCCGTTTTTCTAATAAGGTTAACTCTGCCAAAGCATCCGTAACCGTCATCATTACCATAGTTTTCTACTCCTTGAAATTTAAAAATCGACCTTTTTTATTAACAAGCAGGAGGCGAGATTTGAACTCGCATAAGCAGTTTACAAGACTGCTGTGTTGCCATTGACACCACACCTGCATAATTTGGTGGCAGGGGCAAGATTTGAACTTGCTGATTTGCAGATTATGAGACTGCCGAGCCTTACCATTGCTCCATCCCTGCAATGTCACCAAATGCCCCTGACTGGAGTCGAACCAGCAACCTCTTCGTTCTAAGCGAAGCGCCTCTTCCGGTTGGGCTACAAGGGCAAAAATTGATGGGAAAATTCTTGTGGGGTGGGCATCTTGCCCGCCCTATTTACTAAAATTAGCGATCGACCTTTACCCGTTTACCAGGTTCTTGTTTCCGCACCCAAGCGAGGAATTTCTGCATTTGGGGATCGCTTTTCAGCTTTTCTTTGCTGTTTAATTCTTGAGCCAAATACTTGTTATCAAACAATACATGAATCTGGCGATGACAAGCTGAACAAATATCAATTGTTGGGCCAGGATCTAACTTCTTGCGTTTAGTGCTTTGTCGGGGAATTAAGTGATGGACGGTTAATTTATCCATCGCTCGTTCGCAGAGTTCACAGGGCAAGGTTTCTTTGGGCAAAACTTGGAAATTCATCCTTGAGTTGGATTGGGAATTGCGATCGCGCCAGCGTGCCGTAGGCGTATCCATCTTCAAACATTTTTGCTTTCTCCTTCTTAATTATGACAAAATTCATGGGTCGCCCAGGGGTTGAACCTGGATAATACTGCTTAAAAGGCAGCTGCATATCCGCTCTGCCAACGACCCAAATTTGGTACTCCCGACAGGACTTGAACCTGTAAAAAACTAGGATCTCGGCCTAGTGCGTCTGCCAAATTGCGCCACGAGAGCATAAATTGGCTATTAGCCAAATACCCCTGACTGGAGTCGAACCAGCAAAACACAAGGTTTGAGCTTGCGACGGTTTCCAATTACGTCACAGGGGCATATCGGGGTGGCAGGATTTGAACCTACGACATTCTGCTCCCAAAGCAGACGCGCTACCAGCTGCGCTACACCCCGTAATACTCCTGACTGGATTTGAACCAGCAACGCGCAAGGTTTAAGCTTGCTGCCTCTTCCGATTGGGCTACAGGAGCTTGATTAAATAGCCAAATTCTTGCTCATTCCTCATCAAACTTAGCTAAATTGAAGAATTTTTCCCGGTTGACAACACAGGTAATCTCTTGGTAGTCTCTGAATAAGCAATGCCGAAAACCAAGGCCGAAAACAATCTGGTTTGTAAACCACAGTCGATTCAAAACTAGCCAGCCTTGTAAAAAGGTCGAACGGGAATCCACGATTCGTTAAATAGGCCGAAAATAGTGGATGAAGAATGGCTAAAAGCTTCAGTATTTTCATTTCAAGAGAGAAGTAGGGTGGGCTACACCCGAATTTACGCCTGTGGACAAGAAGATGCCGACATCCTTGAATGAAGCAGGAAACAGACTCTCTAGAATCAGTTGATTCTAGTTAAATGGTGAGACTTGAATAAGTTTAGCCAAGTTTTGTGTAGCAGTATAAGGCTGGGAAGGAAGGAATCGAACCCTCAAACACTTGATCCAAAATCAAGTCGCTTTACCTGTTTGCGTACTTCCCAATAATTGGCTGCCGGAGCAGGTCTCGAACCTGCAATCTCATCGTTCAGAGCGATGCGACTTTGCCTTTCGTCTACCCGGCAATAAATAAATGGCTGCCTCAGTAGGACTTGAACCTACAACCGCGCGGTTAACAGCCGCTTGCTCTGCCATTGAGCTATGAGGCAATGCCAGTCCCCCAGGTCAGTATTGAACTGACGACCTCTTGTTCTTCAGACAAGCGCTACTACCGACTGAGCTACCGGGGGAAACGAGAGCGGAGGGATTTGAACCCCCAAATTCTTCAGTTTCGTAGGCTGAGATGTTATCCACTTACACCACGCTCTCAAGGCGGAGAAGGAGGGATTTGAACCCTCGGCGGCTGTTACACCGCTCTTTCTTAGCAGGAAAGTGCCTTAAGCCACTCGGCCACCTCTCCACGATCGACCTCTGCAAAATTAAACTTGCGTTACCTAGAATCCTTGTTGTAGAGACGTTTCATAAAACGTCTCTACATTCTTTTTTGAGAGGTCTAGTGGGCGCGGGAGAAGGAATCGAACCTTCCTAGATAGGCTTATGAGACCTACGAGTGACCACTACTCTATCCCGCTATGGGTCGGGCAAGAATTGAACTTGCAACGCTTTAAGCTACTGTTTTACAGACAGCTACCTACGCCAATAGGTGAGCCAACCCAAGATTTTTGGTAGTGCTGACGGGATTTGAACCCGCAAATCACCTGATTGAAAGTCAAGCCGCTTAAGCCATTTGCGTACAGCACTATGAAAATTTCTACTCCGTGCAAGTTTAAAAAGCTACAGTTTTTCAACCTCCATTTTTGGCGGAGGTTGTAGGATTTGAACCTACTCTGATTTGCATCAGATGACCAAGTGTGTAAGCTTTATCTGTGAGGTCACGCAGTAGAACGCAGAGACTAGGATTTGAACCCAGACCAAAGGCTTTGGAGACCCCTGTGCTGCCGTTAACACCATCCCTGCATTTGGTAGCAGCGGCGGGAGTCGAACCCGCATATCTCAAGTTATGAGCTTGGCACTTTACCTTTAAGTTACGCTGCGATGTTACCAAGAGGTCAGAGTGGGATTTGAACCCACGACGAAAATCAGATTTGCAGTCTGATGCCTTCAACCACTTGGCTACCTGACCATTTGGTAGTCCCGACGAGGTTTGAACTCGCAATCTTCACCTTGAGGGGGTGACGGCTTAAACCGATTCGCCTACGGGACTATTTGAACGAGGCTGACGGGTCTCGATCCCGCGACCTTCGCTGTGACAGAGCGACGCTCTCCCAACTGAGCTACAGCCTCATTAATCGAGCAATTTATCCCACCTTTCTTCGTCTTGCTCTTGAGGAACATGAGCGGTTTTGTCCTTAACTTCCTCAAATGACAGGACGTAAGCTGTATCTGAGAACAGGCAGTAGCCAACTATAAAGTCAAACTCGCCTTCTCTATAACACCTAAACTCGGTTCTACTGTCGCTACAACGAAGGTTAATGATTGGTAATCCTCGTCTGTCGATGTAAGCTGACTTGACTTGTATTTTTAGGTGTTTCCCAGTGGGACTTTCAACGAGCCAATCTGCTGTTCCACCGTCGAATACCGATCCGTACACCTTAAAACCGTACAAGGTAAGGCGAAATAGAACAGCAGCTTCAGAGATAGCACCTCTCTGATATGAGGTTAGCTCTCGATCGCTCAATGCCTGATGGTATTTAGACTCTATTGGCCTCTGACGCTTGCGTACAGTTTTAACGTAGTTTTGCAGCTTTTCATAGGCAACAGCTTGTTTGGCTTTCCTGATCTCCTCTGGGAGAGGATAGGGTTTCAACCAGTTACTCAGGGTTCCTTTCGGCACTCCTGTTTGCTGGTGAATCTCCCTGAGTGATAAGTGTTTGTTCACTCGTAGTTGGATTACCTTTAGCTTCACTGAGCTTAAATCCTTCGGCATCAGACTATCTTTAATGAATCAACGACTATTTAAAGTTTAAATTAAGTCGCTGGTTCAGAAAGAAAGCTAACTACACTCGTTGCAACAAGGTATTTTATACCTGCTTTGTCAACTTCTTTGCTTAACAATTTAAATGGGCTTTCTTATTT